>CADBME010000177.1 GCA_902795715.1 uncultured Lachnospiraceae bacterium
AAAGGCTCTGGGAACCTTCGGTTATTCGGTTCGAAAGAAGAAAGGCAGAGCAAAAAAACATACTTGATATTGACAATCTTTTTCTGAGGATGTATAAGAGATATACTGCAATTACGTAAGATAAAGCCATCGGGACCCTTGGCGAGTTTCGATGGCGGATATTAATATAGATTTAGAGGTGCAACATGGAACACTATATCATCAAAGGCGGAAAACCGCTTGTCGGGGAAGTTGTGATCGGCGGAGCAAAGAATGCGGCTCTGGGAATTCTGGCCGCTTCCATCATGACCGCCGGCCGTTGTCTGATTGAAAATGTACCCAATGTCAGGGATACCAATGTTTTGCTTCAGGCTATGGAGGGTATCGGAGCATCTATTGACAGGAAAAGCGACAATGAGGTTGTCATCAGCGGCCGTAATCTTCGGGCTTCGGACGACCTGATTGTAGATAATGAATATATTCGGCGAATACGGGCTTCCTACTACCTGATCGGAGCTCTTCTCGGAAGATTCCGCAAGGCCAAGGTTGCTCTTCCGGGCGGATGCGATATCGGAAGCAGACCTATCGACCAGCATATCAAAGGCTTTCGGGCTCTAGGAGCGACCGTGAAGATTGAGCATGGCATGATCATCGCAGAGGCTGATGAGCTGATTGGTTCCCATATTTATCTGGACGTGGTATCAGTAGGGGCGACCATCAATATTATGATGGCGGCTTCTATGGCCAGAGGAAATACCATTATTGAGAATGCAGCCAAAGAACCTCATATTGTTGATGTTGCCAATTTCCTCAACAGTATGGGAGCAAGGATCCGGGGTGCCGGGACAGATGTGATCAGGATCAAGGGGGTGGAGACCTTCCATGATGCCGAGTATTCCATCATACCGGACCAGATCGAAGCCGGGACCTTCATGATGGCAGCCGCAGCGACCAGGGGTGATATCCTGGTGAAAAATGTCATTCCCAAGCACCTTGAGGCCATTTCCGCCAAGCTGATGGAAATCGGAGCCGAAGTGGAGGAATGGGATGATTCCGTCAGGGTTATAGCCACAAGAAGGTTGAAGCATACTCAGATCAAGACCCTGCCCTACCCGGGATTCCCGACGGATATGCAGCCCCAGATGGCGGTCACCCTGGCTCTGTCCAAGGGGACCAGCACGATAACCGAGAGTATTTTTGAGAACCGTTTCCGCTATGTGGATGAGCTGGCCAGGATGGGAGCCAATATTAAGATGGTGGATGGCAACACAGCCATTATCTACGGAGTTGAAAAGTATACCGGGGCAAAGGTGGAAGCTCCCGACCTGCGTGCAGGTGCAGCCCTCGTGATTGCCGGACTGGCAGCAGAAGGCTATACCTCCGTGACCCAGATTGGCTATATTTTAAGAGGTTATGAGCGCTTTGACGAGAAGCTCCGCAGCCTGGGAGGACTGATTGAGAAGGTGGATTCCGAAAAGGAAAGTAACAAGTTCATCTTCAGGACCGGCATGGCCAATGCCTGACAGGAAATGACCCTGAAATGCCGGATGTTTTGATGTGAGAGTGAAGAGAGTAAAGAGAGGATTATTATTTTTATGGAGCGATTATTATTTACTTCCGAATCGGTGACGGAAGGTCATCCGGATAAAATGTGCGATCAGGTTTCGGATGCTATTCTTGATGCCCTGATAGAAAAAGATCCTATGAGCCGTGTGGCCTGCGAGACAGCCATGACAACCGGTATCGTCATGGTCATGGGAGAAGTCACAACCAACGCCTACGTTGATATTCAGAAGATTGTCCGGGATACGGTCGAGGAAATCGGCTATACCCGGGGAAAATACGGTTTTGATGCCCAGACCTGCGGAGTGATCGTGGCTCTTGATGAGCAGTCGGCAGACATTGCTTTAGGGGTTGACAAGGCCCTGGAAGCCAAAGAAAATACCATGTCTGATGAAGACCTTGAGGCCATAGGTGCCGGTGACCAGGGTATGATGTTCGGCTATGCTACCAATGAGACGGAGGAATATCTCCCCTACCCCATAGCACTGGCCCATAAACTGGCAAGACAGCTAACCAAAGTAAGAAAAGACGGTACCCTTCCCTACCTCCGTCCGGATGGCAAGACCCAGGTCACAGTGGAGTACAATGAAGAAGGAAAGCCTGAGAGACTGGATGCGGTCGTGCTTTCCACCCAGCATGATCCCGAGGTGAGTCAGGAGCAGATTCACAGGGACATCCATAAATATGTCTTTGAGGCGGTATTGCCGCCGGAAATGACCGATGACCGGACAAAATATTTCATCAACCCGACCGGCCGTTTTGTAATCGGAGGGCCCCATGGTGATGCAGGCCTTACCGGGCGGAAGATCATCGTAGATACTTACGGAGGCTATGCCCGGCATGGCGGCGGAGCCTTTTCCGGAAAAGATTGTACCAAGGTTGACCGTTCCGCAGCTTATGCAGCCCGCTATGTGGCAAAGAACATTGTAGCCGCCGGCATTGCCGACAAGTGTGAGATTCAGTTGTCCTATGCCATCGGAGTTGCCCGGCCCACATCCGTTATGGTCGATACCTTCGGCACCGGTAAGATATCCGATGAAAAGATTGTGGATATGATTAGGGAGTGCTTTGATCTCAGGCCCGCAGGAATCATTAAGATGCTTGACTTAAGAAGGCCCATTTACAAACAGACCGCTGCCTACGGTCATTTTGGAAGAAACGATCTGGATCTTCCCTGGGAAAGGACGGATAAAGCAGAAGAGCTGAAAAAGTATCTTTCTTAGTGAAAGCAGGTGACATTGTCCATATAGGATCCCGGAGAGCCCAGCCTTCCGGGATTCTCTTATATAAAACAATAACAGATCATAAAAAGAAGGAAGATGGAAAGGAGCCCGGATATGAGCAAATACAGTGAAAAAGCCCGCCGGATGCGGGACAGAACCGATATTCATTATAATTGCGCCCAGGGTGTTCTTGCAGCTTTTGCTGAGGACCTGGGGGTGGATGAACAGACAGCATTTCTTATGGGTGCCAACTTTGGCAGCGGTATGCGGATGGGCGGCACCTGTGGAGCGGTTACCGGGGCTTTGATGGTTCTGGGTCTGGCGGGAGCCGGTACCGGACCGGAAGCCCAGGCACTCCTTCGCAAAGTGAGAGAAAACCATCAGGGTAAGCTGAACTGCAAAGATCTGCTCATGATGAACAAAGAGACGGACACGCCCAAAAAAGTTCATTGCGATGGTATGGTCCTTGAACTGGTGGATCTTACGGAAGAGATTCTCAGAGATAAGGGACTTTTGGAGTAGAAATAAAAAGAGTCAAGGGTCCTTTGAAAATATTTCTATTTACAAATGCTTCGTTAAATGTTACATTATGTAAGGTTTGTTACCGTGGATAGTATCCCTGCAAGGAACTATACCTTTGACGTGGCATGAAAGTTGGAGCTTATATCCCTTTTGGGAATGAGACTCAGGAGCATCACCTGACTTAGTAACAACTCGCGTCGGTATATCCGGCGCTTTTTTTATGGCATAGGAGGGTGATGAAGATGAAGATCGGATTTATTGGAGCAGGCAAGGTCGGTTGTTCCCTTGGGAAATATTTTTCAGAGAAAGGTCTTGATTGCTCAGGTTTTTATGACGTGGACACTGCGTCGGCTCAGGAAGCATCAGAATTCACAGGAACAGCCTGTTACCATAACACGGCTGACCTGCTATCAGATAGTGATGTCCTGTTTCTCACGGTTCCTGATGGCATGATTGCCAGGGTCTGGCTTCGGATCAGGGATCTTCCCGTAAAGGGAAAGCTCTTCTGCCATTGCAGCGGTGCTCTGTCAGCCGGTGATGCTTTCGCCGGAATCGAGGACAGAGGCGCTTTCGGATATTCTATCCACCCACTCTTTGCGGTTAGCGATCGCTACCATTCCTACAAAGAGTTAACCCATGCATATTTCACAATTGAAGGTCAGAAAGATCGCCTGCCCCAGGTGGAGGCTTTTCTCCGCAGTCTGGGTAATCCCGTTATTTCGATTCGGGCTGAAGATAAAGTCAGGTATCACTGTGCGGCAGCCATAGCCAGCAACCATGTGGTGGGACTGGTCCAGGAGTCTCTGGACCTGCTTAGCAGGTGCGGTTTTGATGAGGAAGATGCCCTGGCGGCTCTTCGTCCTATTCTTCTGGGAAATATGCAGCATATTGTGGAAAAGGGTACGGTAAACAGCCTGACCGGCCCGGTAGAACGAGGGGATTCGGGCACTGTTCGGAAACATCTGGCATGTCTGGACAGAGATCAGAAGGACCTCTATGTTCTTCTGTCGGAGATTCTGCTGGGGATCGGCCGCAGAAAGAACCCCTCAAGAGACTATCGGGAACTTAGTGACTTGCTTAAGGACAGCAGAGAATCAGGAGGAAAACAATGAAGAATACGGTTGGAACATTTCGTGCAATGAAGGAAAAGGGAGAGAAGATCTCCATGTTGACAGCTTATGATTATTCCACGGCAAAACTGGTGGACCAGGCAGGGGTTAATTCCATTTTGGTAGGAGATTCCCTGGGAAATGTTATGCTGGGCTATGGAGATACCATCCCGGTAACCGTTGAAGAAATGATTCATCATGGAGCGGCAGTTGTCCGCGGGGCACAGAATGCCCTGGTCGTGATCGATATGCCCTTTATGTCCTATCAGACATCCATCTATGACGCAGTGGTCAATGCCGGAAGAATCATGAAGGAAACCCGGTGCGCGGCTGTGAAACTGGAAGGCGGCGTGGAAGTGGCAGATCACATCAGGGCCATTACCCAGGCGTCGATTCCGGTATGCGCCCATATCGGCATGACTCCCCAGTCCATCAATGCATTTGGCGGATTCAAGGTTCAGGGCAAGACCTCAGAGCAGGCAAAGAAGCTTCTGGAGGATGCAAAAGCCGTCGAAGAAGCAGGAGCTTTCGCTGTGGTTTTAGAGTGTGTACCGACTCCTCTGGCCCGTCTGGTCAGTGAGAAGCTTTCCATACCCACCATCGGAATCGGAGCCGGAGACGGCTGTGACGGCCAGGTTTTGGTATACGCGGACATGCTTGCCATGTTCTCGGACTTTCGTCCCAAATTCGTCCGCACTTTCGGAAATGTGGGCGAGTTGATGACCAGGGCTTTTAAAGAGTACGATGCCGCCGTCAAAGACGGGTCCTTCCCCGCACCGGAAGAAGGATACAAGATGGACGAATCTATTTTGGACGAATTGAAGTGAGGAGAAACACTATGAGTATAGAGATTGCAGCCACTGTTGAAGAAGTACGCAGTAAGGTAAAAGCCTGGAGAAAAGAAGGCCTGACCGTGGGTCTGGTTCCCACCATGGGTTATCTCCATGAAGGTCATGGAAGTCTGATTGCCAAATCCGTAGAGCAAAATGACCGGACGGTAGTCAGTGTCTTCGTCAATCCGACCCAGTTCGGGCCCAACGAAGACCTGGAAGCCTACCCCCGGGACCTGGACAGGGATGCGGCATTCTGCCAATCCCTGGGAGCCGATCTCATTTTCCATCCGGAACCGGAAGAGATGTACAAGCCGGGCTTTTGTACTCACGTGAACATGGATATTCTCACGGAAACTCTCTGTGGAGCCAGCCGGCCGGTTCATTTCGGCGGAGTCTGTACGGTCTGCAGCAAGCTTTTTCATATCGTAGGACCGGACAGAGCCTACTTTGGACAAAAAGATGCTCAACAGCTGGCCATCATCCGCAGGATGGTAGAAGATATGAACATGGATCTCGAGATAGTGGGATGCCCTATTGTCCGGGAAGAAGATGGCCTGGCCAAAAGTTCCAGGAACACCTACTTAAATGAGGAGGAAAGAAAGGCAGCCCTCGTTCTCAGCAAAGCCGTATTCCTGGGACAGAAGATGGTGGAAGAGGGCGAGACAAAAGCAGAGGCCGTAAAAAAAGCCATGACAGACCTGATCCAGGCCGAGCCTCTGGCAAGAATTGACTATGTGGAGGCGGTAGACGGCCTGACCATGCAGCCGGTTGAGACAATCCAAAGTCCGGCCCTGATTGCCATGGCCGTCTTTATCGGAAAAACACGACTCATTGATAACTTTATCGTATAAGTCCGGTGCCATCCACCTGAACAAGCCTTCATGCCTGCATGTAAGGCTGTTCAGGTATATGGCACGACAAGCGAAATCGAAGACGGGCACGAAGCGTGATTATTTAACTATATTTTGGAGGACAAGAATGCAGATCACAATGCTGAAGGGGAAGATTCACAGGGCGACAGTGACCCAGGCCGAGCTCGATTATGTAGGCAGTATTACAGTGGATGAAGATCTGCTCGAGGCAGCCGGTATCCGTGAATATGAGCTGGTCCAGATCGTGGATATCGATAACGGAAACCGGTTTGAAACCTATACCATTGCCGGAGAGCGGGGCAGCGGTGTCATGTGTTTAAACGGAGCAGCGGCCCGCTGTGTGAGCCTTGGCGATAAAATCATCCTTATGTGCTATGCTCAGATGACGCCGGAAGAAGCGGATGACCATAAACCCAAAGTGGTCTTTGTGGATCAAGAGAATAAACCGGCTCGTATAACCAACTATGAGAAACACGGAAAACTGGAGGATATGTGATCCTATGCTAAAGGGAAAAACTGTTGTTTTAGGTGTAACAGGGAGCATTGCTGCCTACAAGACCGCCAGCCTGGCCAGCATGCTGGTTAAACAGCATGCGGATGTTCATGTGATCATGACAAAGAATGCAACTCATTTTATAGGCCCTCTTGCCTTTGAGACCCTGACCGGGAATAAGTGCCTTACAGATACCTTTGACCGCAATTTCCAGTTTCATGTTGCCCACGTATCTCTGGCACAGAAAGCCGATGTCATGATGATCGCGCCGGCTACGGCAAATATCATAGCCAAGCTGGCTCACGGAATTGCCGACGACATGCTGTCGACCACGGCGCTGGCCTGCTCATCAAAAATCATGGTGTCACCGGCTATGAATGTACACATGTATGAGAATCCCATTGTTCAGGACAACCTGAAAAAGCTCAGATCCTACGGAATGGAAGTGATCGAGCCGGCTACAGGTTACCTGGCCTGCGGGGATACCGGAGCCGGAAAGATGCCGGAACCGGAAACCTTATACGAATATATTCTGCGGGAGATTGCCTGCCAAAAAGATCTGGAAGGGCTGAAAATCCTGGTGACCGCCGGGCCCACAAGGGAGGCTATTGATCCGGTAAGATACATCACTAATCATTCTACCGGAAAAATGGGATATGCCATCGCCAAAAGGGCCATGCTCCGGGGAGGACGGGTAACCCTGGTATCTGGCCCCGTCAGTCTGCCACCGGTTCCTTTTGTGAAAAAAGTGGATGTGATCAGTGCCGAAGATATGTACCAGACAGTCACAAGCTTGCTTGCCGACCAGGATATCGTTATAAAGTCCGCGGCCGTAGCCGATTACCGGCCAAGCCATGTCAGCCAGGACAAGGTCAAGAAGAAGGATGGAGATATGAGTATTCATCTGGACCGGACCCGGGACATCTTAAAGACCATAGGTCAGCTTCGAAGAGAAGACCAGGTCATCTGCGGATTTTCCATGGAAACACAGAACATGGTGGAGAACTCCAGGGAGAAACTCCTATCTAAAAATATAGATATGATTGCCGCCAACAATCTGAAAGAAGAAGGTGCCGGATTCGGAACTGATACCAACCGCATTACCATTATATCCCCGGAAGGCGAGAAGAGACTGGATCTGATGTCAAAAGAGGACGCGGCAGACTATCTTCTGGATTATATCAAAGAGTACAGGGAGAAATCATGCCCAGAAAAAAGATACGAATTCACTACATAGACGACAGTATCCTTGTCTGTGAGAAGCCGGCAGGGATGCCGGTACAAAGAGACAAGTCCAGAGATCTCGACCTGGAAACCATGCTGAGGATGGACATGGCAAAAGGATCCTCCTTTGACCAGGCTCCTTATCTGTCAGCAGTTCACCGGCTTGACAGGCCTGTAGGCGGCCTGATGGTATTTGCCAGATCCCGAAAGGCAGCGGCTGACCTTGGCAGGCAGATCCAGGAAGGGAACTTCGAGAAAAACTATCAGGCAATCCTGTGCGGGCTGCCGGACAGGGAATGTGATACACTCCGGGACTATCTGATTCGCGACGGGCGTACAAACACATCGAAAATTGCCGACAAGAGTACAGCCGGAGCAAAATATGCCGAGCTGGATTATGAGCTGATTGACAGCATAGAGACCAAAGAAGGACCTTTGTCATGGGTTTTGATTACGCTGCATACCGGCCGTCACCATCAGATTCGGGTTCAGTTTGCATCCAGGAAATTGGGACTGTACGGTGATACAAAATACAATAAAACCGGCCAGGGCAAAGGATTTACTCCTCTGGGTCTCTACGCCACAAGACTCTCCTTTGACCATCCGGAGACCGGAGAGAGACTGACTTTCAAGACAGAGCCGAAAGGCAGAGCTTTTGATCTGATGGACGTGGAGGCTTATTGACAATCCTCCCGCCTCAGGAAGGAATGTCCGGACAGAGATTTGAGTAAGCACTCCGGTTTTTTCATGTGCCCTGTCGTTTGTCTGGCTTCCGTAGGTTTGGTCCCGGATTGCCTCGGTGATAATTGACAAAAATCGTTCTTTAAACTACAATAGAACAATGTGACTGATAACGTGGATTGTCGCGGTTTTCCGTCGGCAATCCATTCTTTCATATATGGTTGTGGAGGCCGGTAACGGCATCAGAGGTATTTTTATATATGATATAGGCTCCGTGGGTATGTGCATGGATTCGGAGTAGATTTCTATCAGCAGAACTGACCCGAATCCGGCACCAAGACTCGCGGGCGAGTCTTGAATTAATTAGTATGGTAAAAGGAGAAAGAAGAAATGGCCAAAGATAAGAAGCTTGTGGAAGCGATTACTCCCATGGATGAGGATTTTGCCCAGTGGTATACGGATGTGGTGGTAAAGGCTGAGCTGATCAGCTATTCCAACACCAGGGGCTGTATTATTTTCAGACCCAGAGGTTACGCAATCTGGGAAAATATTCAGAAGGAACTGGACCGTCGATTCAAAGAGACGGGGGTGGAGAATGTCTATTTGCCTATGCTGATTCCGGAGAGCCTTTTGCAAAAG
>CADBME010000178.1 GCA_902795715.1 uncultured Lachnospiraceae bacterium
CCTTTTGAGAACAAGGAGCTCTTCGAGAAGTGGTTCCCCGCAGCATTCATCAGCGAAGCGGTGGACCAGACCCGCGGATGGTTTTATTCCCTGCTGGCCGAGTCGACCCTGCTCTTCAATAAGGCACCCTATGAAAATGTTATCGTCCTGGGCCATGTTCAGGATGAGAATGGCCAGAAGATGAGTAAGAGCAAGGGAAATGCAGTAGATCCCTTTGACGCACTGGCCAAGCACGGAGCCGATGCCATTCGCTGGTATTTCTACTCCAACAGCGCTCCCTGGCTGCCCAACCGCTTCCATGACAAGGCGGTAACGGAAGGTCAGCGAAAGTTCATGGGAACCCTGTGGAATACCTATGCTTTCTATGTGCTCTATGCAGATATTGATGAGTTTAATCCCATGGATCACACACTGGATACCGGTAAGCTTGGTCTTATGGACCGCTGGCTTTTATCCGGACTGCATTCCTGTGTAAAGGAAGTGGATGAAGATCTGGCAGCTTACCGGATTCCGGAAGCAGCCAAAGCCCTCCAGGCTTTCGTGGATGACATGAGCAACTGGTATGTGCGCCGGTCCAGAGAGCGTTTCTGGGCCAAGGGAATGGAGCAGGATAAGATCAACGCTTATATGACCCTCTACACAGCCCTGGTGACCATCTCCAAGGCGGCGGCTCCCATGATTCCCTTTATGACGGAAGATATCTATCAGAATATCGTCCGGACCGTGGACAAGGATGCTCCGGAAAGCATTCATCTCTGTGAATATCCGACGGCAGACCAGAGCCTGATCGACAGGGATCTTGAGAAAAATATGGATGAAGTTCTTCAGATCGTTGTTCTGGGAAGAGCGGCAAGAAATGCTTCCGCCATCAAGAACCGTCAGCCCATCGGGCAGATGTTCGTCAGCGCAGACCACGAACTGGATGAATACTATACAGAAATTATCAAAGATGAACTGAATGTAAAAAAGGTTGAATTCAAGGACGATGTTTCCGATCTTACCAGCTACAGCTTCAAACCCCAGATGAGAATTCTGGGACCCAAATACGGCAAACAGCTGGGGCAGATCCGCAAGATCCTTGCAGAGATTGACGGCAGTGCAGCCAAAAAGGAACTGGATGAGAAGGGGTTCCTTACCATTGAGGTTGACGGCATGCCAATCGAACTGACACCGGAAGAACTGCTGATCGATACCCAGCAGAAGGAAGGATTGGTTTCCCAGGCAGACCGGGGGGTAACGGTCGTACTGGATACCAATCTGACACCGGAACTGATCGAGGAAGGATTCGTCCGGGAAATCATCAGCAAGGTCCAGACCATGAGAAAAGAAGCCGGCTTTGAAGTTATGGACCATATCGCTTTAAGCGCAGAGGGCAACGACCGGATCGCACAGATTCTCCACGACAATGAAGAGATGATCAGGCGCGATGTTTTGGCCGATATGCTTGAGACCGGCAGTGTGAAAGGTTATTCTAAAGAATGGAACATCAACGGGGAGAAGGTTACACTTGGCGTTGAAAAACAATAAGGATACGATTATCAGATACAGGAGGATAGACCGTTGATCAGAAAGAAAAAACAGAAATTTAACAAAAAAGAATTTAAGAAAGCTGTTCAGGACCAGGTCCGTATGCTTTTCAGAAGAGATATGGTGGATGCGACACCCAGACAGATGTTCCAGGCGGTAGCCTATGCCATCAAAGATGCCATCATCGATGACTGGATCGCCACCCATAAGGTATACGTGGAGCAGGATCAGAAGATGGTTTACTACATGTCCATGGAGTTTCTGATGGGAAGAGCCCTGGGCAACAACATGATCAATATGCTCTGCTATAACGAGGTTAGGGACGCCCTGGATGAGATGGGTTTTGATCTTAACCTGATTGAGGACCAGGAGCCGGATGCCGCTTTGGGCAACGGAGGTCTGGGACGACTGGCTGCTTGTTTTCTGGATTCTCTTGCCACACTGAACTATCCGGCCTACGGGTGCGGAATCCGCTACCGCTACGGCATGTTTAAGCAGAAGATTGAGGATGGTTTCCAGATCGAGAAACCGGACGACTGGCTCAAGTATGGAAATCCTTTTGAAATCTGCAGGGATGAATACGCCGTTGAAGTCAAGTTCGGCGGTTATGTGGATGTGGAAAATGGACCCAACGGGAAACCCCGCTTTATCCAGAAGGGCTACCAGAGTGTTCTTGCCGTTCCTTATGACATGCCGGTTGTAGGATACGGCAATGGTGTTGTGAATTCCTTAAGAATCTGGGATGCCCAGGCAATCAACACCTTTAACCTGGACGACTTTGACAAGGGAGAATACCAGAAGGCAGTCGAGCAGGAAAACCTGGCCAGAACCATCTGTGAGGTCCTTTATCCCAACGATAACCATATGGCCGGCAAGGAGCTGAGATTAAAGCAGCAGTATTTCTTTGTATCGGCTTCCGTCCAGCGGGCGGTCCAGAAGTTCAAACAGACCCACGACAGTATTTACGATCTTCCCAACAAGGTGGCTTTCCAGATGAACGATACCCATCCCACGGTTACCGTAGCCGAGCTGATGCGTATCCTTGTGGATGAAGAAGGCCTTGAGTGGGATGAGGCATGGGGAATCACAACAAAAACATGTGCCTACACAAACCATACCATCATGTCGGAAGCCCTTGAGAAATGGCCCATCGAGCTTTTCTCCCGCCTCCTTCCCCGTGTTTACCAGATCATTGAGGAAATCAACCGCCGCTTTGTGATCGAGATTCAGAACCGGTATCCGGGAGATCAGGAAAAGATCCGAAGAATGGCCATCCTCTATGACGGACAGGTCCGGATGGCAAATCTTGCTATTGCAGGAAGCTACTCGGTCAACGGCGTTGCCCGCCTTCACACGGAGATTCTCAAGAGTCGTGAGCTGAAAGATTTCTATGAGATGATGCCCGACAAGTTCAATAATAAGACCAATGGCATTACCCAGAGAAGATTCCTTCTCCACGGCAACCCTCTGCTTGCAAACTGGGTTACCAATAAGATCGGGGATGACTGGATCACGAACCTCTCTCATATGAAGGAGCTCAAGATCTATGCGGATGATCCCAGAAGCCAGAAGGAATTCATGCACATCAAGTACCAGAATAAGGTTCGTCTGGCTGCCTACATCAAAGAACACAACAATGTGGATGTGGATCCCAGATCGATTTTTGACTGCCAGGTAAAACGTCTTCATGAATACAAGCGTCAGCTGATGAACATTCTTCATGTCATGTATCTCTACAATCAGCTGAAGACTCGTCCGGATATGGATATGGTTCCCAGAACCTTTATCTTCGGGGCCAAGGCGGCAGCCGGCTACCGGACGGCCAAGCTGACTATCAAGCTGATCAATTCCGTAGCGGAAAAAATCAACAATGATGCCTCCATCAATGGAAAGATCAAGGTGGTCTTCATCGAAGACTACCGTGTATCCAACGCCGAACTGATCTTTGCGGCTGCAGACGTCAGCGAACAGATTTCCACCGCTTCCAGAGAGGCATCCGGAACCGGCAATATGAAGTTCATGCTGAACGGAGCCGTGACCATCGGAACCATGGACGGGGCCAATGTGGAGATTGTTGAGGAAGTCGGAGAAGAAAATGCTTTCATTTTCGGTCTCAGCGCGGATCAGGTCATGGAGTATGAGAGAAACAACAATTACTATCCAAGAGACGTCTATAACAATAACGAAGATGTCAGACAGGTGCTTACCCAGCTGGTGAACGGATACTATTCACCGGAGAATCCGGAGCTTTTCCGAGAACTTTACAACGCCCTCCTTGATAAGGATGCTTATTTTACCCTCATGGACTTTGACTCCTATAAGGAAGCCCAGCGCAGGGTGGATCAGGCCTACAGGGATGAGGAGGCATGGGCCAGAAAGGCTATCCTCCAGACGGCCTCCTGCGGAAAGTTCTCTTCCGACCGGACCATCCAGGATTATGTGGATGACATCTGGCACCTGGGTAAAATCAAGGTTCGCTGACCTTAAAGGTCTTTAGCAAAACAGATTTGTTATATATGATATACTTTCAACACTTATTCCTCTCTGCCGGAAAGAATCTCTTTTCGGCAGGGGGGAATTTTTTTGTGTTTTTAGAGTAGAAATATCGAAATCCCTTCTAAAAAAAGACATATAATGGAGAGGTCTATTTGTGAATTTTGACTTAAAAAAAAGAAAAACAAGAAATACTATTAAAAATTTGCTTTTTGCAACAAAAAAGTATACAATAGATTTAAGTTGGGATTATTATAAAAATCATTCGGGGAGGCTGCCTATGGGTGCGACACTTGACGAAATCGTGGATTCTCTTCAAAAAGGGCAGAGTAAAAGGGTGACGGAGCTCGTGAAAATAGCTCTTGAAGAGGGCATTTCTTCCAGAAAAATCCTGGAAGAAGGATTCCTGAGAGGTATGGAACAGCTGTCCACACAATTTGATGAAGAAGAGGTCGGAATACCCAGGATTCTTTCGGTTACCAGGGCTCTTGATAAAGGGGTGGAAGCCCTGCATCACTATAACGGACGGCGGGAAGTGAAGGAAATCGGAACCGTTGTCCTGGGCACGGTAAACGGAGAACTGCATGATATCGGGAAAAACCTGGTCAGACTTATGATGGAGAGCCGGAACATTCAGGTCATCGACCTGGGAGTGAATGTTTCTCCTGGCAGATTTGTGAATGAAGTATCGGCCAGCAAGGCAAAGGTGCTTGTTCTCAGCGGGATTCTGCCAACCTCCGACCGGGATATGAAAGCGGTCATTGAAGAGTTCGAACTCAGAGGGATCCGGGATAAGGTCTATATCATGGTAGGCGGTTATTACATGAACGCGGATACAGCCAGGAGGATCGGAGCAGACTGCTACACGGACGATGCAGGGACCTGTGCGGACACGGCCTGCAGATATCTGACAAAAAAGAATCGGAGAAAGAAAAAGAATCTGATTGAAGATTTCGAATCATAGATAACAGATTAATGGAAACCGGCATTGGAACATGATGGGGGAGGTCCTTGTGACAGACAACAAGAATAGAATTCAAAACAGCAATATTTATATTGAAGATGTAATCAACGTAAAAGAATTGCAGACCCTTCAGGATAATTGGGCCAAAGCCACAGATCTGGCATTTGTGACGGTTGATATTAATGGCGAGCCTATTACGACTTACAGTAATTTTACACCTTTCTGCGAAAAACTGAGAAAAACAGACGCCTACAGGGAGAAATGCTATTATTGCGATGCCTGTGGCGGAAGGAGAGCCCGGAGGGTGGGAAAAGCATTTGTATATGTATGCCACGCCGGTCTGATTGATTTTTCCATACCGATCATGATCAAGGGACAGTATGTAGGATCGATCCAGGCCGGTCAGGTTACCAGTAAAGATTTTGAAGATCTGCGTCCGGTTATGCCTCTCTCCGAGGACTGGAAGTCCGATCAGGAGCTGAGAAAGCTTCACGGTGAAGTGTCCGTCATGTCGGTGGAGAAGATTAAGGCTGTAGCCCAGACCATCTGCGACAGTTACAACTATTCCGTGGAAAAGGAATATGCCAACAAGGTGGAAGCGGAGCTTCGGGAAAAGAAGTACAAGGTGATGAAGGAGGAGAAGCTGCGGATTGAGATGGAGAAGTCTCTGAGGGATATCGAACTGCGAGCCCTCCATTATCAGATCAACCCCCACTTCATGTTCAATGTTTTAAATACGATCGGCCGGCTGGCCTTTTTCGAGAATGCCAAAATGACGGAGGATGTAATCTATTCCTTTTCGGATATGATGCGTTACCTTCTCCAGACCAGCTCGGATCCTCTGACTATGTTGAGCAACGAAGTGACCCACGTGCAGAATTACCTTAAGATACAGAAGATCCGCCTGGGAAGCCGGCTCCAGTATACGATAGATATTCCGGAAGAATTTTTAAGAGTTAAAGTTCCCTTCCTGTCCGTGACCACTATTGTGGAAAACGCCGTGAAATACGCTGTCGAAAACAAAGCGGAGGGCGGAGTGATCAGCGTTACGGCTTTTAATAAAGACAAAGATTTATGGATACAGATTGTTGATGACGGAGACGGCATTGCTCCGGACAAAGTTGTCAGCATCCTGAGAGGAGACGCCTATAAAAACAAGAAGGACGGTTCGGTGGGGATTTACAATGTAAACACACGACTGATCCACTATTTCGGCAATGAATATGCTCTGGATATTTCGAGCCCCAACCGGAAAGGCCGGGGTACACAGGTGACGATCCGGGTGCCTTTAGTTCTAAAGGGGGATGAAAGTGTATAAAATACTGATAGTAGAGGATGAAGAACTGGAAAGGACTTCCATGAAGATTTTCCTTGAAGAGAATCTGATGGATGCGGAGATTGTCGGGGAAGCCAAAAGCGGATTTGAGGCTATCGATATCCTTGATAAAAGAGATGTCAATTTCATGCTTGTGGACATCAATATTCCCGGACTTGACGGACTTGAAGTGATCAAATACGCCAGAAAAAAATTCCCCGGTGCTGTCATCATCATCACGACGGCTTACGATGATTTTCACATCGCCCACCAGGCGATCAAGCTGAAGGTAGACGATTTTCTCCTCAAGCCCATCCGGAAAAATACCCTGATTGATGTAGTGAAATCCTTCAGCAGCCGGATTGGCGACGGCGGACATACAGACAGGGGGAATAAATTGCTTTCCCGTCTGGAAATTGAATTAAAAAAATGCTCATACAAGGCCTCTGTAGACATTTTAAGAGAGTATATTGACCAGTTATATTTAGATGAGAAAGATGTGAATGTCATATCCAAGCGGCTCCAGGAAGTTGCCAAGTCCCTTGTCCGCATTGCGGAGGAGATGGGAGTCGGAGACACCAACGAGCTGGTCGTTCAGGTAGAGAAGCTCAAGATCAAGTATCTTCTCTATAATAATAAGCATGACGCCTACAACGAGATGATTCGGATGGTGGATATCATTTTTGATAAAATGAACATCAAAGGAAAACTGTCCGATGACGGCATGCGGTCAGTCATCGACTACATCGAGAGAAATCTCCGCAGGGGGATCAGTCTGGAAGATGTGGCCAATCATGTCAATATCAGCACCTATTATCTGAGTAAAATCTTTAAAAAGGAGATGGGGGTCAACTTCATCACCTACGTAACAGACCGGAAGATGGACCTGGCCAAGGAGATGCTTGCCAATACGGACATTCCGGTGCTTAACATTGCCTTGGATTTGGCGTACAACGAAGCCAATTACTTCAGTAAGGCCTTCAAAAAGAAAACGGGCCTGACGCCATCTGAGTATAGAGAAAAGTACAAAAACAGAAAGGAGGTGGGAGAATGAAGCGATTTAAACTGTCGACGGAGGTCCTGTTCAGTGAGGATGCAATCGATGCGCTGCTTGATTTCAAAGATCTCAATGCCGTGCTGATTACAGATAAGTTCATGGTGGATTCGGGAATGGTTGATATCATCCTGAAAAAGCTTAAGAACTGCTCCAAGGTTTCCGTGTTCAGTGAGGTTGTGCCGGATCCGCCAACAGAACTGGTGGAAAGAGGCGTGAACTTCCTGCAGGATAAAGACTGTGATATGGTTGTGGCCCTGGGCGGAGGATCGTCTATTGACGCTGCCAAAGCGATCGTTTACATGAATCGCCAGATTCTGGAGAGCCAGAATCCTGATAATCCGAAGAAGATAAAACTGGTAGCCCTTCCGACTACGAGCGGAACCGGATCGGAGGTTACCCAGTTTGCCGTTGTTACGGATTCCAAGACAGGCGTCAAGATCCCTCTGATCGATGAATCGCTGATGCCGGATCTGGCCATCCTGGATCCGGAACTGGTGAAATCCGCTCCGCCGTTTATCACGGCTGATACCGGAATGGATGTAATCACCCACGCAATTGAGGCTTATGTCTCTGAAACGGCCAGCGACTGTTCCGACTGTCTTGCTGAAAAGGCCTGCGAGCTGGCTTTTGAGTACCTGCCCAAAGCATATCGAAACGGATATGACATGAAAGCCCGTGACAAGATGCACAGGGCGTCCACACTGGCAGGTATGGCATTCAGCCTGGTTAACCTTGGTCTGAATCATGGAATAGCACATGCCCTTGGAGCCATATTCCACATTCCCCATGGAAGAGCCAATGCTCTGGTCCTGCCCTATGTCATTGAATTCAATGCGGACGTCGTGAGAGAAGCGGCAAAGCACAGCAATGACTCGGCAAAGAAGTATCAGAAACTTGCGAGGATCATCGGTCTGCCGGCTCCGACTGTGAAAGTTGGTGTTGCCAACCTTGTCGAGGAGATCCGCAGACTCCTTAGGTATATGGACCGTCCCATGTGCATTTCCGAATGTGGAGTGTCGCTTGAAGAGCTCGAAAAACACCGCGAGGAGATTATTCGGAGGGCTCTTGCAGACGCATGTACTGTGGCAAACCCCAGGAAGGTTACCCACGACGATATCAGCAAAATACTTGACGCAATAGCAAAATAAGCCGTAAATAAGGGATATCAACCAAGCAACCAACCCATCCCGGCGGCCTTTTTGTGCATGGCAACAAAGTATCATGAACAAAATGATGTAATGTGCCTTTTTATGCGTTGAAAAACTAAAAATTATATGCATAAGCCAAGTAATTTTGTGAATATTGCTATATAATTATTTTATCCTATAAATCAACCAAGGTAAGTCTGCCATCATTCAACCC
>CADBME010000179.1 GCA_902795715.1 uncultured Lachnospiraceae bacterium
CGAAAGACTACTTTCCCATAGACCGACTGGCACAGTTGATTTGCCTGATTTTGATTATAGAACATTACCCGGAGAAATCCCGATTCTTTCTATAACCGGCTGGTCCGGCAGCGGTAAAACGACCTTCCTTGAAAGACTGATTCCCCTCTTAAAAGAAAAGGGGGTTTCTGTCGCCTGCATCAAGCACGATGCCCATCATTTTGAAATTGATAAGGAAGGTAAAGACAGCTTTCGTATAAGTAAAGCCGGTGCGGTCATGACCGGATTGCTTTCTTCACAGAAAGGCGTGTGGATGGAGAACCGTTCCATAAGTCTGGAAGAGATGATTCGTTTTGTTCACGACGTGGACCTGATTCTCCTGGAAGGAGGAAGCAGTACTCCATATCCTAAGATTCTGATTTATCGGGAAGAATTGGGAAAAGATATGCGCGTGGACCCGGAAAAATGCCTTGCTGTGGTCAGCGACCGACCTCTTCCGGGTCAGATAAGACAGTTCCGGTTCGAAGAGATGGATAAAGTGGTCAATCTTATTACTGATTATTTAAAAAGGAAAGAAAAATAAAGAAAGGAATGTATATGAAAAAAGGTGCTTACACAAGTTTGTTTGTCATTTTGTCAATCTGGATGCTTAGTATTATACCGGTTTGTGCTTCCTCTAAGCTTCCCAAAATCAAAGACATCGAATACGAGGGAAAGAAAGATGTGGAGGTTGAATTTGCCGGCCGGGTCCGTTACAGAAATGTCAAAGTGACAGTGAAAGAGTGCTCGACGGGTAAATCCTACAAGGCAAAAATAGTCGAAAAAGAGTCCAAAAACCTGACTTTCACCTTAAAGAGTGCAAAAGCCGGAAAATATCAGATTAAGATCAGCGGAATTCGAAAAAAAGGTCGACTCAAAAGTCGTACTATTCGGGCAAATTTCCGTATAGCAAAAAAAGATGAGATTCTTGTCGAAGAGGTGGAATACTCAGCAAAGAAAAAGATTATTTCTTTTGATTTCCAGGGATCCCTGCATTATGAAAATCTGAAAGTAATCATCAAGGATAGTGACGGAAAACAATACGTCAAAAAAATCATCAAGGCCGATGAAGACGATATATATGTAAAAGTTAAAAAACTGAAATCCGGTAAAAAATACAGCTATAAGATTACAGGCGTTGCCAGAGCAGGAAGCAGTAATTATAAGACGGTAAAAGGATCATTCAGACCCTGATTGCTGCCTCGATTTTTGCTTACGGTAAAAAAAGTCAGAAAATATAATTAAAAAAAAGGGCCAAATCTTACTCCATAAGGGAAGGGATCTGGCCCTTTTCCTGTTGTCAAACTAATCAACAGGCATAAGAAGATAATTTCCATTTTCGTCTTTCACAACTCCCAGATATCCTTCATAGCTCATTGTAATATCGTAGACATCACCTTTTTCATCCGTAAGATTCATGGAATAAGCCCCACCACTTTTATCCAGATTTGTGATGTCGACAATACGGCCGCAACCTATTTCACTGAGTCTTTCGGCTGCTCCTTTTGCAGGGTTCTCTTTCACATTCAGTTTATCAACAAACATTTTTTTATTGGCTTCAATCACGGATACTTCCTTCATGGTCGTTTCCTCCTCAACACGGTCACTTTCTTTGTTTTGGTTCTTATTTACAGACAAACAGGCTTCTAAAAGAAGACAGCTTACCAGTATAATAATACAGAGTAAAAACCATTTTGTTTTCTTTTTCATAGTCTTCCTTTCTATCCGATGCATCTTTGGCATACTTCATACCATGTATGAAATATGTTAAATAATCCCATCACCAGGTTCCCGCGTATGTGGGTGTGTGACCTTTGATGTCGTTATACTGTCCTGCGAAACTTTTGGCATCGTATTCGATTGGCTGTTCAACATAAGCATCATATCCATCTTTATATGGATCTTTATAGTCATTGAAATTATCAGCCCACTGTTGTCTTGTCTCTGCGGATACTTTGTATTGGTCAGGATGATCTACTACCGCCTTTTGATAAGCATGTCTCATTTCATGAATCATTGTACGCATAATCTTATAACTGTCACTATTTTCCTTAGCAGGGTCAATGTAATCCAGATTGATCCTTACGATATTCTTTTTATTTGAGTATTGTCCCCGGGTAGATTCTTTGAGATGGGAAAACTCACAATAAGCTACATTTATGCCCATCAGTGCATTAAGTTCTGCCAGAAAACTGACGAGCATTTCTTTTCTCTCTTCCAGAGACGCTTTATTCCATGTTTCTTCAGAATATGCTGTTTTCTTAAGTAAATCCTGTGCAGAATAAGACATATAGCGATCGTGTATGGCTTCATTAAGCTTTTCCTCATCATCCCAATATCTGGAAATCAGTTCCAGAGTTTCAATCAGTCTGGAAAATGAATTTATATATCCGAATTCTCCACTGCCGGCAACATCCTGCATGTCTTTTGATCCTGTTATGATACCTGAGGACATTCCGAGGATTTCTTTTTCATTTTGCTTATATGCATTGGCAATCTTTAAAAGAGCACCATGAAAAGACGAGGCCTTTGCAGCATCATCCAGCAGAGACTGGTTAATACCGTTAAGAGCGGCACGGATTTGACTTGATTGGGATCCCATTATTCCTAAATTGTTATTTACATCTTTAAGTTTGTCAGAAAGGGAACGAATTGTGGTACCGCAGCTTTCTAATTCACCTGCGCTATTGTTTATTTTATCCGGTTCAACAAATATGTTACTCATTATCAACAACTCCTTTCAGACATGTAGCATGTGCGGATATAAGAAAATCTGACATTCGTTCTATGGCCTCAGGTTCCTCTCCTGATTCACATGTTGTCTCATATACTTGGTCCAGGTCAGGAGAATGTTCAGTAACGACAATGATCTTATCTTCAGATTTTTTTTGAACATCTTTTTTGAAGTAAGATCCTGCTATACCGATTCCGGAAGCAGCTCCGATGGCCATGGTTATATAAGGAAAAAGTGTAAAACGGACATTTTCTACACCATACTCTTTATCTATCACCACGATTTCTTCCTGTGCAAAATAGATGTTTCGAAACTCATACTTGAAGCTTTCATCTGGTTTAATCAGTAAGCTATAAAGGCTGGAACGAACGACAACGAGAGAAAGTAAAATGATTTCGAGAGATTGATTGATGGATTCCTGATTTTCATTGCTTATTAACTCTTTTTGAAGGCCAATATGGTTTTCGTTGTATTCCGAGGGATGATCCATGGCTTTGATATTTGTACCGGGTATCTCCGGAATATCAAGTACAGCAATCATATGCTGCAGATCCTTAATTCTAATCACTGCTCTGCTGGGCACTTCAATCTCCTCCTAAATGATTCTTAATCTTCTATGATTTATTACAAGTCATTTTTATTATTCATTTTTTACAAGCTCAGTATACCATTGCATTGTTTTTTCTTGTAAAATTTCTCTGCAGAATGATAGAAAGGATTGTTCAGAAAGGGAGAACAGGAAGTAGAATTATGAAAAAGGAGTCATAAATAAAGACTTGAAATCCCTTATATAGGAATTATAATAAAAGTGAAGATACTGTGGGAATGGCGCAGGGATGAAAAGGAGTGGTTCTATGCCCCCATTGACAATTCTGATGTTTATATTTTCAGCTGCTCTTCTACTATATGCCGGAATTATGGCAGTGACCAAAAACTACAATATGCTGCCGGTAAGAGCAAGAGTGTCTGTTAACCCAAAAGATAAAAAAGCCTATGCTTTTCAGTTATCCAAGGCTATAGCCGTAAGTGCCGCTGTGCCGGCCTTAACCGGCCTTACCGCAATATGGAGTGAATTAGCTGCGGGAATTGTTTTTGTTCTGGCCTTGATTGTGACCCTTTGGATTGCGACAAAAATCATGAAAAATGTGAAATGATACATAAAGTTACTATCATATGCTTACAAGACAGGCTGCCGCTATAAAATGTGGACAGATACTATAAAATCTGTTGATAATAGGCAAAAAAATAGCGTCGCAGTTACAATCTGCCCATTTATATTAAAATGGGCGGGAATGATACTGCGACGTTGCTATTGTTCTTCTTATATTATTTAATAATCATCCTAGCGCTCCTCAAACCATTTTACTGCATAGGAGCATTCCGCTTCCACTTCGATACCTCTTTTTCTAGCCTCGTTTACAATACACTGAACCAGCTGCCCGGCAATCCCTTTGTTCTGATAGAGTTCCTCCACAACCGTGTGGTCTATGACCCATGTACCATTTGATTCGTAATAGCTGCAGTAGCCAACCTGATTCTTATTCACATAGGCAACAGCCCGCTTGGCTGCCGGTACATAGACAACATCCAGATCTTCCACAAGATCAAAATACCGATCATGTTTATCGTCCGATTCAGAATTATCCAAAGGATCATTAGTACTGGGAAAGAAAGATGTGCCATCCGAAGAAACCGTTACAGATATACCATTTTCTCTGCAAAATGTCAAAATAAACTCCTTCACGGCCTCATTAGGTTCGTCAATCGATACATACAAGCCTCCGCATGTATCATGGATGTGAAGAATCACCGAGAAATTCTTCTGTATAAATCTTTTTAATCTGGCAGCCTCTGTAAAGTTCATACTCTCCTCCAATCCGGCAATAAACTGTCATTATTTAATCTTCATTTTATCCAATCTCTTCGCATTCCGGAGTCACCTGAGATTGGTTTATTCATTTCTTTGAATGTATTCCAGCAAACCTTTGCATCCTTGCATAACATCCCGCCAGGTCGCATCAAAATTCCCTGTATACCATGGGTCGGCAACCTCCTGCCCCGGCCGTCCGGCATAGTCAAGAAGCATGGAAATCTTATGATCGGGATCCCCCTTATAGATACGGTTCATAGCCCATAAATTCTCTTCATCCATTCCGATTAGATAATCATAGGCATCATAATCTGCCCGAACTGTCTGCCTGGCCCTCTTATCGCCAGGATCTATATGGTTCTCCAGCAGTTTTTTTCTGGCCGGAGGATACACCGGGTTTCCGATTCCCCTCCAGACCTCTTCGGAACTGGTAGCCGCTGAAGCAATATCAAAATCATCCTCCAGACCTTTTTTCTTCACCAGATCCTTCATAACGAATTCAGCCATAGGCGATCTGCAGATATTGCCGTGGCAAATGAATAAAATTTTTATCA
>CADBME010000180.1 GCA_902795715.1 uncultured Lachnospiraceae bacterium
ATACCGCCCACGGTGACTCCGTTAATCAATTGTTGGATTAGCATATAGTCATTCCTTTCAAGGTTACGTAATTTGAAAAACAGAGTGGAACCTTACGGGTTCCACTCTGTTCCTGTCGTGCTGGTCATTATTTTTCAACAACAGTGAACTTGCCATCCACAATTTCCATCCGAAGCGGCTCCTTGATCACGTCGCCGTTCTGATCGAAAGAAGCGGTACCTGTAGCACCTTCAAATCCCTCAATTTTTGAAATATAGTCACGAATCTCTTTGCGATCTGTTCCTGCATTCTTAATAGCATCCAGGATGATCAGTGTGGCATCATAAGCATAAGCTGCATAGGTTCCGGGAGCTTTACCATATTCATCTGTGTAAGCCTTGATAAAGTCCTGTGTTACCTTGTTATCGGAACTGTCAGAGAAATAAGCTGTCAGCTTGATACCGTTTACAGCTTTTCCGCCAAGCTCAACAAGAGCGTCAGAGTAAATAGCGTCAACTCCCATGATGGGAAGATCAGCAAGACCGGCTTTGGCTCTCTGTTTTGCAATAAGAGCAGTCTCGTTGTAAAGACCGCCGATGATCAGAACATCCGCTTTGGATTTTGCGACCTTGGTCAGAACCGTACTGAAATCTGTCTGGTTTACTTCATAAGCCTCACGGACAAGGGTCTTTGCTCCAAGAGCTTTGGTCTCTCTCTCCGCAACATCGGCAAGTCCCAGACCATAGTCATCGTTCTCATAGAGAATGGCGATGTTCTTATATCCTAATTCATTGACACACCAGTCTGCAAGATACTGACCCTGAACCGCATCCGTTGTGATGGTACGGAAGGTATAATCTCCCGCATCCGTAACAGCCTCGGAGGAAGAACCGGGACTGATCTGAACGATACCGGTCTGATTGTAAGTCGGGGCAGCAGCCAGAGTACAGGAGCTGTTGAAATCACCGACAATAGCTAAAATACCGTCGTCCTGAGCCATCTTATTGGCAACCGTAGCTGCTTCAGAGGGGTCACCCTTGTCATCCTCAGCTACAACTTCTACCTGTTTGCCATCGATGCCGCCCTGGTCATTGATCTGCTTCACTGCCAGATTCACACCTTCCTGGATGGCCTTGCCGTCCTGAGCGCTGGCTCCTGTAAGGGGAGTAGCCAGTCCGATCTTGATGGCATCGCCTGATCCGCCGGATCCGGCGCCACATGCAGCTGTCGTGATTGCAAGCACTGCAACCAGGGTTGCTGCCAATATTCTCTTCATACTCTTCATCTTTGAAACCTCCTTAGTTATAAAGACTCGTCCAGCAACAATAGATATGCCGAAAAATGCATAAAATATTCCCGACATTTCGGCTTATTTTATCACTATTTTGACTTGTCTGTCAATCCTGTGAGCCTATATTATGGTGATAATGATACAATATACGAATAAAAAATAACAATATCTAATTTTTTATTCCTTGCGCTCATCGAGGAACTGCAGCCTCCAGTCATATCGGTCCTCTCCTTCTTTCTTCTCATAGTAGGCAATGCAGTTGAAATGTTTCCCCGTTTTTTTGCTGACGCAATCTTTAAGTCCCACCTTCCCGTACTCAAGGAGAACTTTGACCATATCATAACTTATTTTCTTCCCTATGGCTTCCATGAGCCGGCTGTTTTTCCATATCACATATTTACAATTCTTTTTCTTCCAGTTGGAACAGCCGAAAGCAGCCCGGTTTTCCATAATATAGCCGCCGCACTCCGGACAGATCCCGGCCGGTTCGGTGTGAATATCATCAAGGTTGCTTCCATCGCCAAACCGGGAATCCATTTTGATTTTGTCAACGGATTCCCGGACAAAGGCCTCGATCAGCTCAAGGAAGTCCTGTCGGGAGTATTTTTTCTTTTCAATATCGGACAGGGTTTTTTCGAGCCGTCCGGTGTAATCCAGGTCGAAGAGCTCCCTAGCCGGAAAGGTCTCCACCAGATACCGGCCCAGGTCTGTGCAGCTTAAACTCTTCCCTTTTGCCTTGATATAACCGGCAGTTTTCAACTTCTTGATGGTCTCCGCCCGGGTGGCCGGGGTACCGATACTGAAGCCGGAGAGAATGGCCATCATCATCTCCTCCTCATCCTTCTCCTCATATTGACGGCCGCAGGTTTCCATCACCTTGAGAAGGGTCTTTTCGGTATGGGGCTTGGGAGGCTTCCGGTCCACCTTGACCATCTGACAGGATTGAATATCGGTGATCTCTCCCTTCTGAACATTGGGCAGGAGAACTTCTCTGGAGTCAACCCCTTCCACCTGCTTCCATCCGGCTTCCACCTGGATTTTGCCCTTGCTGACAAAAGTTCCATCCACATTTTCAGCATCAATGGGCTTTAAGGTCAGAACCGTATCTTCCGAGATGGCTGCCGGCATAAACTGGGCAAGAAAGCGGTTTCTTATGGCATCATAGACAATCTGCTCTGATTCGCTCAGATTACCCGGAATGACATAGGTGGGGATGATTGCCGAATGGCTCTCCACCTTTTTGCTGTCAAAAACCCTTTTGGACGTATGAAAGCGCATCTGGTCTTCACAAGGATGCCCTTTTTTATGGACATTCAGTACCTTAGCCGCCTTCTCTTTAAGGCTCTCATCCAATACTGAACTGGCTGTTCTGGGATAGGTGATCAGTTTTTTTTCATACAGCTGCTGGGCTGTTTTCAGGACCTTATCGGAAGTCCATCCCTTGTATTTCCCGCTGATCTGGCCCTGGAGACCGGAAAGATTGTATAAAAGAGGAGGATACTCTTTCTTCTGTTTCACCTGGCGGGAAATCACTTGTGCTTTCTTGTCTTTCAGGGCTTCCATAATCCTTTTCAGATCTTCGATTTCCTCTGCTTTTTCAAATTTATCCTGTTTTTTCCTGGTATAGAATCCTTCAAATGTCTCTTGGTCTTTAGTCAAAAAGACTCCCTTGAGGCGATAGTAGCTGGTCACCTTAAAGTTCTCGATCTCCTTGTCCCGGTCATAGATAATCTTCAGAGTAGGCATGATAACTCTTCCTACATTGAGCAGATGGCTTTTTTTGCCCTGATGGCGGTTTTTGAGGGTTGCCACCGAGGTCAGATTGATACCGATCAGCCAGTCGGCAATCTGCCTGCCGAAGCCCGCATCCTGAAGAGACTGCATGTCCTCATTGGGTCGCAGCTGCTCGAGACCCCTGCGGACTTCGTCCGCAGTCCATTCATTGAGAAGGATTCTTTCTACCGGTTTGTCCGGTTTGATATAGTTTATGATTTCGTCTGCGATAATCTGCCCTTCCCTGTCGTCATCCGTGGCGGAAATAATTCCTTCCACATCGTCCCGTTTCATCAGCTCGGTGATGATCTTCATCTGACGGACAACGCCGGCATCCGGTTTTGTTTTCTTTGAAGAATCCGACTTCAGCTTATACTCAAAATGATCCGGTATGAAGGGAAACCGGTCCATCTTCCAGATCTTCATGGAAGGATCGTAGTCCGCCGCATCGCAGAGCTGGAGGAGATGGCCGAAGGCCCAGGTAATGATAAAGCGGTCTCCCTCAAAGTATCCGTCTTTTCTCGAAGCATTGGTGGCATCCGCTATATTTTTGGCAACGGAAGGTTTTTCCGCAAGTATCAGTTTCTTCATTTTCTTTTTTCCTATTCTGTAAACAGATGCTCTGCCAGGTCCCTTACATTGGAGACACCGGAGATTCTGATCTTATCCGAAATATTTTCAGGCAGGCTCTCGGTGTTGGTCATGGGGAGAATACATTTTGAAAATCCCATCTTGACCGCTTCGTTCAGTCTCTGTTCCACATAGCTGACTCCTCTGACTTCTCCCGTCAGACCGACTTCACCAAAAATGAGGGTGCCTTCCGGTACCGGTCGGTTCCGATAACTGGAAATGATGGCGCTGACAATCCCCAGATCGATGGCCGGTTCGCCCAGTTTCATCCCCCCTGCCAGGTTGACATAGGCATCACACCCCCCAAGCTGCAGGCCTGCTCTCTTTTCAAGGACGGCCAGGAGCAGGTTAACCCGGTTGAAATCGATTCCCACGCTGGTCCTCCTTGGAAGGTTAAAACTGGTAGGGGAAACAAGGGCCTGGATTTCGATCATGAGAGGACGGCTCCCTTCCATGGAACAGACGACCACAGATCCGGCAGCGTCCAAAGGCCGGCCATCCAGCATTACCCTGGAGGGATTGTCCACCTCGATCAGGCCTTGCTGTTTCATTTCGAAGACTCCGATTTCATTGGTGGATCCGAAACGGTTTTTGACTCCCCGCAGGATCCGGTAAATGGCATTTCTCTCCCCTTCAAAATAAAGGACACAGTCCACCATGTGTTCCAGTGTCTTCGGGCCGGCTACAAGACCCTCTTTGGTTACATGGCCGACCAGAAATACAGCAATACCTTCTGTTTTGGCAATCTGCAGCATACGGCCCGTCACTTCCCGTACCTGGCTGACCGAACCGGCTGCGGATGCGATTTCCTCACTGAACATGGTCTGAACCGAATCCACAACGGCCACATCCGGCCTTCTGTTTGCCAGAGCTTCCACCGCAATATCCAGATCGGTTTCGCACAGCAATTCCACATCCTGATCAAATCCGCCCAGGCGGTCTGCCCTCATCCGGATCTGGCGGAGGGATTCCTCACCGGAAACATAGACCACGGACAGACCCATGTTGGCCAGATTCCGGCAGACCTGGAGAAGAAGGGTGGACTTACCGATTCCGGGATCGCCTCCTACCAGGGTCAGGGATCCCTTTACGATCCCTCCTCCCAGGACCCGGTCAAGTTCAGGGATCCCGGAAGAAATCCGGTCTTCCTTTTCCATGGAGACCCGGGACAGCCTGGTCAGCTTTCCCCGAGGGCCTTCCCTTCCTCTTTCTCCCGGGTCGTGAAGTCCTCCCCGGTCTGATGTTTTCTTTTTAACAACTCTTTCTTCCACAAGGGTATTCCACTGACGGCATCCGGGACACTGTCCCATCCACCTGGCCGTCTCGTATCCGCACTCTTTGCAGTAAAAGACCGTTTTTGTTTTTATCTTACCCATATTATACTCCCGAAATTACTTCTTTATCCCGGAAAATAAACACTGCCCGAAAACCCTTCGGTCTCCGGGCAGATTATCTCTTGTGTAACAGCCGGCTCACTGAGCCATTCTGGTTTATACTCTGACTACCAGTACTTTCACGCTCTCATCCGGATCCATCTCAATGCTGAAGCTGATCTTGCCTCCCAGATTGGACTTCATCCGTCCGATGTTCGTATCGTCAACCAGTACCTTGTATTCTTTCTCGGGTTCCACTTCAAGAGTGATCTGAATATCGCCTGCTGACTCCGTCTCAAAAGAAATCTGACGGCCTGTGTCCTTAAAATTGTGAACAGCAGAACCGGGAACAGACTCGTAGGCAACTATACCGTTTTTCTCAAGCCGGGTAATCTCCCCGAAAGTCTTTACTTTGTATACGTTGCCGCCATGCTCAAAATCTGCAAGTTTGGTCTTTTTGTCCAGGCTGTAATCTCCGAAACTTAAAGAACCGTTTTCCTCTGCCCTCAGTAATTCTTTTACGTTAGCCATAATAATATCCTCCTGATATGCCTTATGGATATCGATTAATCATTGCTATGATTTACTGTTTCTTTCTTCATAATGGGATTGTCACAAAACAAGTCCCATTTAGATTATACCTTAAAATGCTTTCAAAGACCACAGGAAATCCTTCAATTTTTATTACAAATTCCCTTTAAGTATTATCTCCGGTTTTCCATCTTTTACAGTAAGGAAAGGCTTGCTTCCCGCCTTGATCTTTCCTTTCAGGTATTCCTCCGAGAGATAGTCTTCCACTTCATTCTGGATGGTTCTTCTCAGAGGTCTGGCCCCAAACCGGGGATTGTAGCCTTTTTCAAGAATGTAATCCACCAGAGATTCATGGTAGGAAAGGGTAAATCCCGGATTTTCCCGGAGACGGTCACAGAGGTCTTTCATCATAAGATGTATGATCTCTTTCTGCTCATCCTTGCCAAGGGTATGGAATACGATGATGTCATCTACACGGTTTAAAAATTCCGGCCGGAAGATTCTCCGGACTTCTTCCATAACCTGGTCTTTCATTTTATTGTGGTCATGTTCTTCGTTTCTTTCGCTGACAAATCCCAGATTTTTGGGTGTCATGATCCTCTGGGCTCCGGCATTGGAAGTCATAATGATAACCGTATTCTTAAAATCGATTTTTCTGCCGGAGGAATCCGTGATCTGTCCGTCATCCAGGACCTGGAGAAGAATATTAAAGACATCCGGATGGGCCTTTTCTATCTCATCCAGCAGGACGACTGAGTAGGGTCTCTTTCTGACCTGTTCGCTGAGCTGGCCTCCCTCATCGTAGCCCACATAGCCGGGCGGAGACCCTATCATTTTGGATACACTGTGTTTTTCCATATATTCCGACATATCGATTCGGATCATGGCTGACTCATCTCCGAAGAGAACAGAAGCAAGGGTCTTTGACAGCTCGGTTTTTCCGACGCCGGTCGGTCCCAGGAACATGAAAGAACCTATGGGTCTTCTGGGATCCTTAAGGCCGACCCGGCCTCTTTTAACAGCCCGGGCCAGAGTCCCCACAGCTTCATCCTGACCAATCACCCTTTTCTTCAGCTCGTCTTCTAAATGCAGAAGTCTTTCGGATTCCGTCTGGGACAGTCTGGTCACCGGAATACCGGTCCAGGAAGAGACAACCGCCGCAATATCATTCTCTGTGACCTGAAGTTTGCGTCCCTGTTTTTTGGACTCCCACTCCTGGCGGACAGACTTGAGCTTCTCTTCCACTTTCTTCTGCCGGGTATTGTTCAGTCTGGCCTTTCTCAGATTGCCTTCTGCCAGGGCATCCTCACGGCGTTTGTCATATTTATCGGACTCTTCCTGCAGGCGGATTAGTTCTGCGGGCTTTGTAAAAAGACTGACTTTCTTTCTGGCTGCCGCCTCATCCATGACATCGATGGCCTTGTCCGGCAGGAAACGGTCGCTGATGTATCTGGCCGAAAGAGTAGCCGCCGCCTTCAGGGATGCCGCCGTGTAGCGGACATGGTGGTGGTCTTCAAACCTTCCCTTAAGCCCTTTTAAGATGGCCTCCGTCTCCTCCTCGCTAGGCTCTTCCACATTTACCGGCTGGAAGCGCCGCTCAAATGCTGCGTCTTTTTCAATATATTTCCGGTATTCTTCCCTGGTTGTGGCACCGATTAAACGAATTTCACCTCTGGCCAGGAAGGGCTTAATAATATTGGAAGCATCCACCGCTCCTTCCGCGCCTCCGGCTCCGATCATAGTATGAATCTCATCAACAAACAAAAGAATATCTCCCCGGAAAAGGACTTCCGAAAGAAGGCCCTTGATCCTCTCTTCGAATTCTCCTCTGTATTTTGATCCGGCAATCAGGCCGGGAAGATCCATGGTCATAACCTTGACGTTGGAAAGCATCTGGGGAACATTCCCCTGATTGATCCAATGGGCAAGGCCTTCGACGATGGCTGTCTTTCCCACGCCGGGTTCCCCGACAAGACAGGGACTGTTTTTTGTCCGCCGGCTGAGAATCTGGATCAGTCTCTCAATCTCGGCCTGTCGCCCTATGATGGGGTCAATCTTGTTTTCTTTAGCTTCCCGGGTCAGGTCCGTACAGTATTCCTCCACCAGAGACCGCTCCTGGCGGTCACGGCCGTTTCCGTTTTTCCCGAAATAGGACTGATAAACCCTCTGGGCCTCCCTCTGGTCCATTCCACATGCGACCAGGACATCCGTATAAACTTTTCGGATATTGATATTCAGGCTTTTCAAGAGACGGACCCCTATACAATCCGACTCCTGAAGGAGGGCCAGGAGCAGGTGCTCCGTCCCCACCGATTGTTCCATCAGGTCCCCGGCAATGAGTTTGGCCTGTTCCAGGACATTTGCGGCTTTGGGACTGTATCCCAGGTTGGAAATATCATTTCCCCCTCCCAGGGCAGCCGCTTCTTTTAATACTGTATCCAGAAAGGTCTTGTATGTCAGTCCGTTATCTGCAAGTATTTTCCCGGCAAGGGAATCCTCACCTGCAATCAGTCCCAGCATGATATGCTCGGTCCCTGTATACCGCTGATGACAGACAGCGGCGTCCTGTCTTGCCTTTTCCAGGGCGGCCGCTGCAAATTGGTTCAGTTCCAGGTTCATATAGGCTCCTTTATATATTTTCCGTTTCAGTTCAAAAGAGAATCATAGATGTCCGCAATCAGATTCAGCATTTCTTCCTTGGTGACATCCTTGCAGATTGCCTGGGCCACGACCATCTGAACATGGTCGTTGAGTTTGTTGAGCTCTCTGCTTTTGTCCTCATAGCGGACGGATATCACAGCGCCATTTCTCCGGTCCAGGGTCAGATAACCCTCCTGGCGGAGCATGGCATAGGCCTTATTGACCGTATGCATATTAACCCCCAGCCGGACAGCCATATTGCGGACAGAGGGTAAAGTATCTCCATCCCTGAGCTGCGACTGGGCGATCATCATGACAATCTGGTTGCGCAGCTGAAGATAGATCGCTTCCGAACTGTTAAAATCAATTTCTATTACCATATCTCTCCTCATCAACAGTCGGCTTCCTCTTTCTACAGAATTCCTGTTAAAACCAGATGGAGAATGCGACTCCAACCGGCGAAAGTTAACTCACTTCCCCCGGAAAAGGAGGAAGTCTCCATTCATCTGATGTTGCTATTCCTGTGCTATATATAGTAGCTCACGCTGGGACAAAAATCAAGAAAAAAAGACAGGCGGCGCATCCTCGTGGACACACCGCCTATTCAATCGCATTTGATTCATTGCCCGGACCGTTTTTCCGGCCAACACCAATTATTTTTATAAAGGAGTGATTATTTTTTTGCATCAAGAGCACTGGTCAGAATCTGACAATAGAGAATCTCCAGAGCCTCCCGGGCTGCCGCGTAACGGATTGCCTGCCGGTCACCACCGTAGAAGCATCTCTTTACCACAGTCTTCCCCCGATAGCAGCAACCGATATAGACAAGCCCAACCGGCTTTTCATCTGTTCCTCCGTCCGGTCCGGCAATTCCGGTTGTGGCGACAGCGACCTGGGCACCGGCTGCTCTGGCAGCACCCTCCGCCATCTCAGCAGCAGTTTCTCTGGATACAGCGCCAAACCGGGCCAGGGTTTCTTCACTCACACCCAGCAGCTTTTTTTTGGCGTCATTGGAATAGGTCACATAACTCTCACTAAAAACAGTAGATATTCCATCGACATTGACCAGGGTGGCTGCAACGAGCCCGCCTGTACAGGATTCTGCCACACTTACAGAAATGTTCTGGGAAATCAGGATTCTGGCAATCTTCTTCTCAATCGGCTCTTCAGTCTTTGGGCGGCGTGAACTCATTCTTCTTCTGATCCTCCTTCTTTGAGTACATCCAGATTCTTAGCTATATAATCCACCAGAGAAACAATTGTCAGGATCAGGGCTACATAGATGAGAATCTGTTCAATAATGTGCATGGCAGGATATGTTTCACCAAGGTTGAGGATCAGCACAATAATTGCAAGCATCTGGAAGGTTGTTTTAAATTTGCCCCAGTAACTGGCTGCAATTACAATTCCATTGTCACTGGCCACCAGACGGAAGCCGCTGATGATAAACTCTCTTCCGATAATCACGATGACGATCCAGGCAGGAATCCGCTGAAGGGCTACCAGACAGATAAAGGCAGATGATACCAGCATCTTGTCAGCCAGGGGATCCATAAACTTGCCGAAATTGGTAATCAGGTTGTATTTTCTGGCAATCATTCCATCAGCCGTGTCGGTCAGGCTGGCTACGATAAAAATAATCTCGGCAATCCAGAAAGTATAGGGTACGATTTCAGTCAACATAAAAAACACAAAAAAGGGAATCAGGACGATACGTAAGATCGTCAGTTTATTGGGCAGATTCATCGGCATAATAAACATCTCCTATCAGGTCGTATTCACTGGCTTCACAAATTATTACCGGCACAATATCACCGGAAATCAGTTCCCCCTTTGACCGGACGAAAACATTTCCGTCAATTCCGGGGGCATCCATAAAGGTTCGGCCAAGATAGACATCCTCGTCATAAAGATATCCGTCAATAAGAACATCCATGATCTGACCGATACATGAGCAGCTGATTCCGGCAGAAATCTCCTGCTGGAGCTCCATGATGGCGTCTCTTCGGCTCTGCCGGACTTCCTGGGGAATCTGATCTTCCATGTCGGCTGCCGGTGTTCCCTCTTCAGCGGAGTAGGGAAAAACTCCCAGCCTCTCAAACTCCATTTCCTCGACAAACTTCATAAGACAGCGAAATTCTTCTTCGGTCTCTCCTGGAAATCCTGTAATCAGAGTGGTCCGGATAGCAATATCCGGCATCCTTTCCCGAAGTCTGCCAATCAGGCTAACCAGCTCATCATGTCCGGTTCTTCTTCCCATCATCCTGAGGATCCGGTCCTGGCTGTGCTGGATCGGCATATCAAGATAATGGCATATTTTCGGTTCCTCTATCATTACCGTGATCAGATCATCGGTAATCTCCTCCGGATAACAGTAGAGCAGACGAATCCACTCAATCCCGTCAATCCGGCAAAGAGCTTTTAACAGGTCGGGAAGACATTTTCTTCCATAGCGATCCACCCCGTAGATAGTGGTTTCCTGGGCGATCAGAATCAATTCCCTGACCCCGTCCCGAGCAAGGATTTTTGCTTCTTCTATGAGGTCTTCCATGGGAAAACTTCGATAGGGGCCCCGGATGGAGGGGATGATGCAGTAGGTGCACCTCTTGTTGCAGCCCTCGGCAATCTTCAGATAAGCCGTATAACCGCCTGTCGTCACCATTCTCCGGTCTTTCAGGGAAGGGGGGAGGATATCCAGGGAAGGCAGGCAGGGTATCATCCCCTTTTCCAAACCATCATGATCCTTTTTCTCCAGGACCTGATCGATCACATCCACGATCCGGTCATAGCCGGTCGTGCCGATCACGGCATCTACCTCCGGAATCTCTTCTTCCATTTCTCCGGCATATCGCTGGGCAAGACACCCCGCCACAATCAGGGCTTTGAGACGGCCTGCCTTCTTCCACTCCGCCATCTCAAGAATAGTATTTACACTCTCTTCCTTGGCGTCGTGGATAAAACAGCAGGTATTGACAACGATTACATCCGCATCCTCTTCCCGGTCCACGATTCTGTGTCCCTTGTGGGCAAGAAGGCCAAGCATTTTCTCGCTGTCCACCAGATTCTTATCACATCCCAGTGATATAAATAAAA
>CADBME010000181.1 GCA_902795715.1 uncultured Lachnospiraceae bacterium
AGCTGCCCGACTGAGATACTCGAAGCGATAGCTTCACTCAATGCAGAGGGCCGTCCTATCTGGAAGCCAATGCACATGCAGCCTATTTACAGGATGAATCCATTCATTACAGCTAATGGAAGCGGCAGGGCACGAAGCAATGCTTACATTAAGGAAACCGGCATGATGGATGTCGGAGCGGATATCTTTGAAAGAGGTCTGTGCCTGCCGAGCGATAACAAGATGACACCTGAGCAGCAGGATGCGATCATAGAAGTGATAAGAAAGTGTTTTGAGTAATATGAAACATACACCATACGGGCCATACGAGAAGTATTTAAAGAGACCACTGGACTGCATTCTTGCGACAGGAGCGCTTGTTGTGCTTTCGCCTGTCATGGGTGCGACTGCTTTAGCGGTCAGAAAAAACCTGGGAAAGCCTGTGATATTTGCTCAGGACCGGCCGGGAAGGATCGACGCGAAAAGTGGTAAAGAAAAGATATTTAAGCTTTATAAGTTTCGCACAATGACTGACGAGCGGGGGGCTGACGGAGAATTGCTGCCGGATGAGGTCAGGCTGACTGACTTCGGGAAGTTACTCAGATCAACTTCGCTGGATGAGCTCCCTGAACTGATAAATATAATCAAGGGAGATATGGCCATTGTAGGGCCGAGGCCGCTGCTTGTCAGATATCTGCCGCGATATAACGAGCACCAGGCAAGAAGGCACGAGGTGAGGCCGGGGCTTACAGGTCTTGCTCAGGTCCATGGCCGCAATACTGTCAGCTGGGAAGAAAAATTCGACTGGGACGTCAAATATGTAGATAAAATCACCTTCGCAGAAGACCTGAAGATTATTATCGCTACCATAAAAGCAGTATTGGCAAAAGAGGGTATAAGCTCAGAAACCAGTGCCACCATGGAAGAGTTTAAGGGGAATGCTCAGTGAAAACTATTAACATTATAGGCGCATCAGGGCACGGAAAAGTAATTGCAGATATTGCAAAGCTTAACGGATACGACAATATAGTTTTTTTTGACGATGATCAGACGCTCACGGAATGTGCCGGATATCCGGTTTCCGGTTCAAGCAGAGAAGCCGCAGAAGGGGATATTTTCGTAGCTATTGGGAACGGGGAAATCCGTAAAAAAATGATGGATTACTATTCCGGCCGCAGACTGCCGGCACTTATTCACCCTGAAGCTGTAGTGGCTGAAAGTGCGAGTGTTGGACCAGGAACCGTCATTATGGCGGGAGCTGTTGTAAATCCATATGCGGTGATCGGCAGAGGCTGCATTGTAAATACCAGCAGCTCCGTTGACCACGATTCCATTGTTGAAGACTTTGTACACGTTGCGGTTGGAGCTCATTTATGCGGGACTGTCACTATTGGTCAAATGACATGGATTGGGGCCGGAACTGTTGTAAGCAACAATATAAATATATGTAACAACTGCATGATAGGAGCAGGAGCGGTAGTGGTTCACGATATAACGGAACCGGGGACATACGTTGGAGTCCCGGCTAAGCTTATTTAGCGGCAGGTGATTTCTGTGAAAATTCTTATTCTGGCAAACAACGATATAGGTTTATACAAATTCCGCAGGGAATTGATAGAAGAGCTGTGCAAATCCCACAAGGTATATCTTTCACTGCCACAGGGGGAGTTTGTGGAACAGCTAAAATCTTTGGGCTGCATTTATGAAGAAACCGCTTTTAACAGAAGGGGCATGAATCCGCTGGCCGAGATTAAATTGCTGCATACTTATATAAAACTTATAAAAAAGATATCACCGGACGTCGTCTTTACATACACTATAAAACCTAATGTTTACGGCGGAATCGCCTGCGCCCTTACACATACGCATTATTTTTCCAATGTTACGGGCCTTGGAACCTCAATCGAGAATGGAGGCCTTCTGTCCGCGGTTTCACTGAAGTTGTATAAACGGGGACTGAAAAAGGCAGACTGCGTATTCTTCCAGAACGCTTCAAACAGGGATCTGTTTATAAGAAAGAAAGTAATCACCGGAAGGACCAGACTTATACCCGGATCCGGAGTCAACCTGGATGCATACTCTTTCGAAGAATATCCGCCGGAGGCAGCACCGGTCAGGCTGCTGTTTGTCGGAAGGCTGATGAAGGATAAAGGCATAGGTGAGCTCCTGGAAGCTGTTAAAAAAGTGAATGCGCAGGGCATAAAGGTGTTTGCGGATATCGTAGGCTTTATGGAAGAAGATTACTCGGATGAGCTGGCAATGCTGGAGGATCTCGGCTTTATCAAGTACCATGGCCTGCAGTCTGATACGGTTCCGTTTTATAAAAATGCACATTGCGTGGTGCTGCCGTCATATCATGAGGGCATGGCAAATGTGATGCTCGAAGCGGCTGCAACCGGCAGACCGGTCATAACGACCCGGGTACCCGGCTGCCAGGAAACATTTGAAGAGGGTTGGTCCGGGCTCGGCTGCGAAGCCGGAGATACAGAAAGCCTTGTTAAAGCACTCAGAGCGTTTTTATCGATGCCGTATGATGAACGCAAAAGAATGGGTATCAACGGCAGGGAAAAGATGGAAAAAGAATTCAGCCGGCAGATCATAATCAATGCATATCTGGAAGAGCTGGATAGAATATAGAAATAGTTGAAAGTTGGAAATTCGGAGGAAAAAATGAACCTTTTTGAAAAGCTGCTTAAAAAAGAAGAAACGCTTTCCGTAGTCGGACTGGGATATGTAGGCATGCCGATAGCAGTAGCATTTGCAAAAAAAATCAATGTTATAGGCTACGACCTTAATGCAAAAAAGATAGAGCTTTATAAGAACGGCATTGATCCTACAAGAGAAGTCGGCAACGATGCAATCAGATCCACATCGATGCTGTTTACTTCCGATGAGAAGAAACTCAGAGAGGCTAAATTTCATATAGTTGCTGTACCAACGCCAGTTAACGATGACCATACACCTGACCTGACTCCTGTAAAGGGCGCCAGCCGGATACTGGGCAGGAATCTTACAAAAGGTTCAGTTGTTGTATTTGAATCAACCGTTTATCCGGGTGTTACGGAAGACATCTGTGTTCCTATCCTTGAAGAGGAATCGGGGCTGAAATGCGGAACGGATTTTAAGATCGGCTATTCACCTGAAAGGATCAATCCGGGAGATAAGGTTCACAGACTCGAGACTATTACAAAAATAGTGTCCGGCATGGATGAAGAAAGTCTCGAATGCATTGCAAAAGTTTATGAACTCGTTGTTGAAGCAGGGGTTCATCGTGCTTCGGGAATTAAAGTAGCTGAGGCTGCGAAAGTAATTGAGAACAGCCAGAGAGATATTAATATCGCTTTTATGAACGAGCTGTCGATTATTTTTAATAAGATGGGAATCGATACAAAGTCTGTTCTTGAAGCAGCAGGAACAAAATGGAATTTCCTTAAATTCTCACCGGGGCTTGTAGGCGGGCACTGCATAGGAGTTGACCCGTACTATTTGACATATAAGGCGGAGGAACTGGGATACCACAGCCAGATAATCCTTGCAGGCCGCCGCATCAATGATGATATGGGAAAATATGTGGCAGAAAACTGCGTAAAAAAGCTGATTACGGCAGATAAGGCCATCAAAGGCGCAAAGGTCGCCATTCTGGGCTTTACATTTAAAGAGAATTGCCCTGACACCAGAAATACGAAGGTGATCGATATAGTCAATGAACTCAGAGAGTACGGGGTTGTACCTGTTGTTGCTGATCCTGAGGCAGACGCTGAAGAAGCAAAAAATCTGTATGGAATTGAGTTTACAGATATAAACGATATACGGGATATGGATGCAGTTATTGTAGCCGTATCACATACTGCATTTGCAGGTCTTACAATGGAAGATATTGGCAATCTTTACGGAGAAGGGAAAAGAGTACTTCTTGACATTAAAGGTGTGTTTGACCGCAAAGACTACGAAGAACATGGATATATTTACTGGAGGCTATAAATGGGATACGAAAACATCAGCTTTCCTGAAAACAGTGTATTTCTTGTAACCGGCGGGGCTGGCTTCATCGGATCAAATCTGTGTGAAGCGATTTTGAACCTTGGCTATGAAGTCAGATGTCTTGACGATCTGTCGACCGGGAAACAGGAAAACGTCGATTTGTTTATTGATAATCCGAAATACACTTTTATCAAGGGGGATATAAAGGATCTGGATACATGCATAAAGGCTTGCGAAGGCGTTGACTATGTGCTCAATCAGGCAGCCTGGGGCAGTGTTCCGCGATCAATAGAGATGCCGCTGTTCTATTGTGCCAATAATATACAAGGAACGCTTAACATGATGGAAGCGGCACGGATTAATAAGGTAAAGAAGTTTGTATATGCATCGAGCAGCAGCGTATATGGAGATGAACCGAACCTTCCAAAAAAGGAGGGGCGTGAAGGAAATCTGTTAAGCCCGTACGCAGTGTCAAAAAGAGCAGACGAGGAGTGGGCAAAGCAGTATACGAGGCATTACGGTCTTGATACATACGGCCTGCGCTACTTCAATGTCTTCGGAAGGCGCCAGGACCCTAATGGCGCATATGCCGCTGTAATCCCAAAATTCATAAGACAGATGCTCAACAATGAAGTACCGACTATACATGGTGACGGGAAACAGAGCAGAGACTTCACATATATTGAGAATGTTATTGAAGCCAATCTCAAGGCATGTCTTGCTCCGTCTGAATATGCCGGTGAAGCTTTTAATATTGCTTACGGAGGCAGGGAATATCTGATTGATATTTTCTACGGTCTTACGGAAGCTCTGGGCATGGACATGGAACCTGTTTTCGGACCTGAAAGAGCAGGTGATATAAAGCACAGCAATGCCGACATAACAAAGGCTAAAGAGATGCTGGGATATGACCCTGACTGGAGTTTTGCCAGAGGCATACAGGCGGCCATTGAGTGGTACAAGGAGAACCTTTAGTGGAAAAATGGGATAAAGAAAATACCGCATTGATTATGGCCGGAAAGGGGTTCAGATATGAGGGCTTCACATCGGAGGGTTTTAGTGTGTTTCCTTCATATAAAAGGAGCGGACTTCTGCTTAGAGTTCTCCGCGAAATAGTATTCAGAACTCCTTTTCTTCCGGACACTATATTTTATGATAAGAGCGTGTTAAAAAGGGACTGGTCGTACATAGTTGTGTATGACGCTCTGATTACAAAAGAGTATCTGGAATGGTTAAAGAGAGAATTTCCCGAAACAAAAATACTGTTCAAGTATGAGAACCTGATAGGAAATGCCCGCCACATACTCCCTGAAGCAATACCGGAAGGAATTTCTATATGGACATATGATACTTCAGACAGTGAGAAGTATCATATCAATCTGTTCGACAGCTATTATTATTTCAATTCATTCTTGAAAGAGAAGCAGGAACCGGTATATGATGTGTTTTTTATCGGAAGAGACAAAGGAAGAGGGGAGTTTTTGCTTAAACTCGAAGACGAGTTGAAACAGCAGGGCCTGAAAACGAAATTCATCATCACAAAAGATGGAAGATTCTCCAGAAAAAAGAAATACTATGGGAAGGAACTCAAATACACAGAAGTCACTGACTATCTTTCAAAAAGTAAAGCGGTGCTGAATGTGGTAATGGAGGGACAAAAGGGAATAACTTTAAGAGATGCAGAATCAGTGTTCTGGAAAATCAAACTTATAACAACAAATGAACAGATAAAAAACGCTGATTTCTATAATAAAAATAATGTGTTGGTGCTGAAAGATGATAATCATGATCAGATTTTCGAATTCCTGTCATCTGAAAGACAAGATCCCGGAGAGGAATTAATAAAACAGCATTCACCTGAAACCTTTTTCGATTACGTTACAAGGGAAATATAAAATGGATCATTCTTTATGTATTGCGACAGAAGACATTATTCTGGTTCCGATGAGTAATGCAGACAATAAAAAGTATGTTAATTATAGAAACGGAATAACATCCGGCTATGGAGCATTTATCAACAATCATGAAGTAAACGAAAAGCAGAGACAGGAATGGTTTGAAGAGTATTTAAAAGACAAAAGCTCCTTTATGTTTTCAATTTACACAAGGGATGGAGTCTTTCTTGGGGGCAACTCAATTTACAATTTTGAATCAGATAAAAAAACAGCTGAATACGGAAGATTGCTGGTAGATAAGAATACAAGCATAGAACAAGGAATAGAAAAAGCAGGCGAAAAAGCTACGAAGGCAGCGCTAGAAATCGCAAAAAAAAGATTAAACGTTGAAAATGTTTATATGACAGTTTGGGATGATAATATAGCTGCCAAGCGGATATACGAAAAGCAGGGATTCACCATAACGGAATCAAAAGAGGAAAATGGAAGAAAGATTCTTGTTATGGAGAAAAGACTTGTTTAGATCAATCGAGCAGCTCAATTCAGGAGTAGATAGTGGGATATTTTGCAGCGTTCTTAGTAGTTCTTTTAGGATTATTAAGCCCAAAATCAAGAATAACGACGGCGATTATGAGCACTTATATTTGGTGCATCATAGCTTTAAATACAGTATCAGCCGATTATTATGCATATGAAGAAATGTATCGTTGCGCATTTGAGCCAAGATATGGACACCACGAGCCATTATTCATGCTTCTGTGCAAAATATGCCTTTCCCTGGGACTCTCGTTTACACAATTCAGGATGATTGTCGCAGCAATTGTCGTAGTGCTTATTGTCAAAGCAATAAGTGCTTTGACTGATTACCGGAATTATGCCCTGGCTTTGTTTATTTTGTTCCCTCTTGCACCGCTTGTTTCCGGGCTGCGGTCAACTTTGGGCTTCTCGGTGGCAATATACTGTATCGCAAAATATCTCTTTTCAAAAGAAAGTACAGCGTTAAATAAATACATAATTGGCATATTTGCTGCGATGCTTTGCCACTATTCGTGCTGCTTTTTCTTTATCTTTATTCTTTCAAGAGGAAAGAATAAGAAAATATCAAACTCTATTGTAGTAGCGGCCTTCTGCTTTTGTGCAGCCTTGTTCCTGGGATATTCCGGACTGCTTCTGAACTTAATGACTATGGTAACGAGCAGTCCTAAAATTATTTACTGGTTCTCACCTGAAAAACTGGGCTTTTCGCCGAATTATCTGATCGTTATATTTGCGATGTCAATAATAATGCTGTTGCTTCTGCTTAGCAGAAACAGAGAAATCAGAAGAGAACAGGGAAACAGTAAAGCTGAGTGTAATTCGGATATGATAAGTCAGGCCATGCTTATATGTGCGTATTCCATGATTTCTTTGACCGGAGCTATCTTTTCGAGCGTTGTTTTCCTCAGGTTACTGATTCCAAGCGTTGTCATCAGCTATTGTATCCTTGCCGAAACTTTAGCTCCATGGACGGATGACAGCAAAACAGTGTGGAAAGAAAAAACAGCTACTTATTTTGGACTTCCGCTTATCGTAACCGTTTTTACCATATATATATTTAGTACATGGATCGGCGGAGATATGCTTTCAACATTTCAAAATAACATGCTGTTCGTATAGGATTAAGGAGTTTGCTTGAAGCGAGTAGGAAGACAGGAGATTGTAAATAGCTCACTATGGAAAATAACAGAGACCCTGTGCACAAAGGGTGCGTCATTTGTCATCTCTGTTATTCTGGCAAGATTGCTTTTGCCGAGCGATTACGGAATTGTTGCAATAGCAGATGTTTTTATCAACTTTTCCACATTGCTGGTTCAGAGCGGTCTCAATACAGCGCTAATCCGCAAGGAAAGTGTGGATGATGAGGATTACTCGAATGCTTTTATCATGTGCATGGGCATTGCGGCTGCCTGCTACTTAGCATTCTTTATCTCGGCCCCGGCGATTGCCGCATATTATCAGGAGGATCTGGTCGTTTCCGTATTAAGGGTTCAGATGCTGTCCCTATTCCTTTGTGCTCTCGGCACAGTGCGGAATGCGATTATAGTCCGGGAATTTAAGTTTAAACAGCTGGCTATTATCAATTTTATCGCCGTAGTAATCGGAGGCGTATGCGGAATACTCATTGCCTTAAACGGGGGCGGTGTATGGGCCCTGGTGTTCTACACTCTGATTCGTGATGGAGCAGCGACAGCACTTCTTTTCCTGGTTGTAAGATGGAAGATGACATTTAAGATATCCAAGGTTCGAATGATGTCTCTGCTTGGATTCAGCGTGTGGGTATTGGTTGCATCTTTACTGGACTTTTTCGGCAACAATGCTTACAGCCTGGTGATCGGAAAGAGCTTCTCATTAACAGATCTGGGATATTACAATCGTGGCGCTCAGTTGCCGCAAATAGTATGTCTATATACCTTTGGAGCAATCTCATCTGTACTGCTTCCTGCTTTAGCTCAGGTGCAGACAAGCATAAACGACCTGAAACGCCGGGTCAGAAAAATGGTAAAATTTTCATCCTATATAATTTTTCCAATGATCACAGGATTAGCTGTCATAGGAAACCCTCTGGTTGAGCTGCTGTTTACCGAAAAATGGCTTCCGTGTGTTCCGATTCTTTGGGCGTCATGTATTAGCTTTGGTGTGAATCCATTAAGAACGATCAGTGTTCAGACTATATATGCGGTGGGGAAGTCAAATGAAGCTTTAATAATTGAAGTGATAAGATTTATCTTACTGATGGCAGGGTTGTTTGCAGGCGTGAAGATGCTTCATGTGAATGTATATCAATTGACATTTATTATGGCGGGCATTGCCGTAGTAAACATAGTAGTGTGTCAATTGTTTGCCGGGAAACACTGTGATTACAGTATGTTTGAATGGCTGGGCGATTTGAAGGAACCAATCATATTAAGTGCTGTTATGGGGGCATTAGTGTATGGTACAGGTACGGTGTTAAGCCCGTTCAAATTTGGTATAATAATTGAGGTTATGGTCGGAGCGGCGGCATATGTTGCGCTATCCATATTGTTTAAATCAGAGTCTTATTATGAGATCGTAGATATCATTAGAAAGAGACGTAATCGTGAATAGTATACTTGTTTCTTATCATCTGCTGGATCCGGCAACAATTCTGACAACTGCTTTTTTCAGGCAGTTTGGGGAATGGGCCGGAATCAGGGTAACCTGCGAAGATATTTTTAGCGTTACCAAAGAAAAGATGAACAACTGTGATATTTTTGTTTTGATCAGACCGCAGCATCCGCTTTGTTATGCGTTACAAAAAAATGCTAAGAAAATGGGAAAGCTGACAGGGGTCATGCTTGATGACGATTTTTTTGAAATTCCTGATTATAAAACAAGAAGACCGGTACAAAAAACTGTTCTGAGCAAAACTATCAGAATTGCAGATATATTGTTTTCAACTAACGATTCGCTGGGACACAAAATGGAGAGGATGTCGTCTAAAGGGGTGTTTGTCAGAATTGATGTACCGGTGGACGAAACGGAAATGCATCCTTATAGTGGCAATAAATCAGATGACATAAAAATAGCTTACTATGTAAATGATGGAAATCCCGGTGCAATAGAAGGTGTCATAAATCCGGTTATTCCGGTGTTAAACAAAAAATACAAGGATAAGCTCAAATGGTATTTTATAGGCTTATCTAAGAAGGTCAGATTCGATGAGAAACCTCTTGACTATACGATTGTCGATAAAATGAGTATCGATGCGTTTAAAAAATATCTTCAGGAAGAAGGTTTTGATATAGGTATCGCACCTTTGGTTGATTCAAGTTTTAATAAAGCAAAATATGTAAATAAATTAATTGAGTATACTATGGCGGGCATACCGGCTATTTACTCAAATGTCGAACCATACAAAAGCACTGTACAACCCGGAGAAATGGGAATTCTTGCTAATAATGATCCGCAGTCCTGGGAAGAAGCTTTTGATAAAATGATCAACTGTGACAGGGCAGAGTTTGTGTCCGTAATACAGAAAGCAATTATTCGGAATTATGGAATCGAAGATATCGGAAGAACGATTATTGAAACATATCCGGATATAAAGACATACGAAAGCAAAAGAAAGAAAATCAGCGGTTTAAATTGGAATATAAGCACAGGCTTTTCAAAAGCTGTTAATCTTATCGACTATCCACTAAGAGCGACGGGAAGGATTCGGGAAGAAGGCATACGAAGCACAGTGACGTGGATAAAAGCGAGGTATATGTAGTATAGCAATGAGTAACATCAAGAGGCTGATAGGACTTAGAAAAGAAATTGTGCTGGATATAAAAAAGAAGCTGGCACTGCTTGAAATGCAGAGGGAATGGAGAGCAAACAATACTCAGAATGGAACCGTAGCTGCAAACATATTCCCTCTGGAAAAAGTAGATGTAGGAAAGAACACCTACGGCACGTTAAAAGTGCTGTGTTTTGATAATCCCGAAGAACACCTGTCTATAGGGGCATACTGCTCAATAGCAGAAAATGTCACATTTGTGCTGGGGGGAGAACATAATTACAAGAGGCTGTTTACATTTCCTGTCTGGACGCATGTTTATGGCAATAAAGCTCTTGAGTTCACGCCGACCAAGGGACCGATTTCCATCGGAAATGACGTGTGGATCGGATATGGAAGTGTTATTCTCTCCGGTGTCAGTATAGGGAATGGAGCAGTAATCGGGGCTAACAGTATAGTTGCAAAAGATATACCTCCATACTCTGTTTACGCAGGTAACAAAGTAATAGGCGAAAGGTTTGATAAAGATACTATTAATAAAGTAAAGAGTATTGATCCGGAAGATATAGAAGGAATGGATGAGCAGAGCATAAAGGCTAAATCGTCCAGGGACGTAACTGAAATAGAAGATATATTGGATCAGATACAAAACAGCCATAAGGAGAATACCTCGAATGAATAGGGTCGTTTTTCTGTACGAAAGAGATATGCCTACGGTAAGCACTATGAGGGACATGTTTGTTGACTTCGATGCAGCCAAAGCCATTGACGCTTCATTTGTCAGACTGATGGATGTCAACAAAGCGATCCTGCAAGGCATCGACGCACTTGTGTGCATAAGGCCTAATAATACGCTTTCTGCCTACATAGCAAAATGCCTGAAAAAGCAGGGGGTAAAAACAATCACCTTTTGCGATGATGACCTGGTAAATTACAGACAAACATCTAAATGGAGAAGATTGGCATTAAAAAAAGTGCTAAAATACTCGGATTGTGTCTGGTCCCCAAGCAAAATAATATGTGACAAATACAAATCACTGACAGATGGAAAACGGGCGACGCTGATAGGCACCGTAGTTTCCGAAACTCAAATTAAAAAAAGAACGGAATATGACAATGATCCGGTCAGGATAGTATATGCAGCTAACCCCAACCACATTCCATTCTTTGATGAGATTATAAAACCTGTTTTGCCGGATCTGATTGAAAAATACGGAAAGGGGATATCCTTTCATTTTGTAGGCGTTCATCCTGACATGACGGAATACTCGGATAATATTGATGTTGAGTATATAGACAGCATGGGGCTTGATGAATTCCGGGAGTTTATTGCTGATGCACAGTACGATATAGGGCTTGCTCCGCTGCCGGATACGGAGTTTACCAGATGTAAATATGCCAACAAGTATATTGAGTATTCTATGGCCGGCATTTCTGGTATATACTCTTCCATAGCCCCATACGAGGCGGCTGTGAAGCCGGGGATAACTGGGTGGCTGGCAGAAAACAATAAAGAGTCCTGGCTAAAAGCAATGACTGAGGCCATTGATAATAAGGAGCTTAGAGAGGAAATAGCATGTAACGCTCAGGAAGATTTAAGACTCAACTATTCGGAAGAGTCTTTGCTGCCGAAAGTTATTGATGACATTTCAAATGCGAATAAGGACAAGACACCTCCGGTTATCGATTTGAATAATCTTAACCTTGCAAAGGCAATATATAAAGCATTACTAATACCGGACAGGGTGTTTTTAACAATCTTCTATTTGCGGGAAGGTGGTCCGAAAGAGGTTATAAGAAGGATAAGACAACACTTTTCCTGATTATGATAAAACAAGACAGCATGATTGTATTGTAAAAAAGAAAGGAAATACAAATGAAAGGAATAATACTTGCGGGCGGAGCGGGCACAAGACTTTATCCGTTAACAATGGTGACAAGCAAACAACTTTTGCCGGTATACGATAAACCTATGATCTATTATCCGCTATCAACGCTGATGCTTGCAGGGATAAGAGATATTTTGATTATTTCTACTCCTGAAGATACGCCAAGATTTCGTGAACTGCTTGGTGACGGAAGCCAGTTTGGAGTTAACTTAAGCTACGAAGTTCAGCCATCTCCGGACGGACTGGCGCAGGCATTCATCATAGGGGAGGATTTTATTGGTGAAGAAGAATGCGCAATGATTTTGGGAGATAATATTTTTTACGGAGGCGGACTCGGTGAAAAACTCAGGACTGCAGTAAGCAATGCGAAAAATGGTAAAGCAACCATTTTCGGATATTATGTAAATGATCCCGAAAGATTCGGAATTATGGAATTTGATGAGAATAAGAAAATTCTGTCAGTTGAGGAGAAACCAAAGAACCCAAAATCAAATTATTGCATAACAGGCCTGTACTTTTATCCGAAGGGAGTCGCAAAAAAGGCGAAGGAAGTAAAGCCTTCTGCGCGCGGCGAGCTGGAAATAACTTCGTTAAATGATATTTATCTTAAAGAAGAGATTCTTCAGGGTATAATTCTCGGAAGAGGTTATGCGTGGCTTGACACAGGGACGATGGAAAGCCTTGTAGATGCAGCTGACTTCGTAAGAATGATAGAAAAACGACAGGGTATAAAAATATCTGCTCTGGAAGAGATAGCGTACAATAATGACTGGATAGACAAAACCAGTCTTCTGGAAGCAGCCAATAAATACGGCAAGAGCCCATATGGCAAGCATCTTAAAAATGTAGCTGAAGGGAAAATTGCTTATTAATCTTATAAAGCGAGAGAAAGAGACAATGGAAAGAAGTAGCAGCAAAGCCATACAGAGCCAATATCCCCTTAGTATAAGGGAATTGATATGGACTATGTTTAGACACTGGAAGGCGGTAGTGGTTACTGCTTGTATTATGGCGATCCTTTTTTCCGCACTTCAAATGGTGAGACATGATAAAGCGATGAAGGCGGAAAAGATGAACCAGGATACTCTGCTTTCATTACAAGCGGAAGAAATAATGAGCAGCCTGGACAGTGGAGAACAAATAACAGTAAACAGACTTCTCAGATTAAGGAACATAAAAAAAGAAGCAGAGGAATATACAAAGAACTCTGTCCTTATGAATGTCAATGCATACGATCTTACGCTTGCAGAAATAAATTGCACCGAGGAAGATGAACAGGAAAGAGGGTCTTCTTTTGAAAGACTACAAAGCAAACTTGGATCGGAAGAAATAAGCAGCTATATAGCCGGAGAACTCGGTGAAGAATATAGTGCATGGCAAGTGAGCGAGCTGCTGCTGTTTAAAGACAAAGACTCAGAGGATGCCCTTGACGGTGAACAAAACCTTACGGTTTCCATGGTCGTACCGGATGATGTCGATGGAGAACATGCGTTATCCGTATTGGAAAAAGCAGCAAACAAAGTCATTAAAGATGAAGGCCTCAGAATTTCGCTGGCAGGTAAAGTTATAAAGCAGACCTCGGATTACCGGGTTGTAAGCAGACAGAATGATACTATGGGAAGGATGTCTACAACAGACGCGCAAATCACAGGTCTCAGAAGCACGCTGTCGCCAAAACAAATATCGGTATATGAAAGTCTTGCTGCCTCTGAAGACTTAAAAAACAGCATAGAGACTGAAACAGACAGCGAAAACACAAAAACAGGATTCAGCAAAAAAGATGCAGCAGTTGGATTCGTCGGGGGTATTCTGCTTTATGTTATTATTTATGTCGCCTATATTCTGCTGCGTGGAAAAGTACAGAATTCGGAAGTTTTCGAAATTGCCGGCATATCGATAATAGGAGAGTGGAATTTAGTAGATGAAAAAAGCCAGGGAATAAAAGGCAGTTTGTTTAATGATAAAAAGGTGTTTGCACTGCAGCACAAGAAACATTTAAACACTGAAAACGAAATGTTAAACACTAAAAAAACCCTTACACATATGTGTGAAGAGAGAGACTATTCAAAGCTGCTCCTGGTGGAATTGTCTGAATCCGAAGAATCAACGACAAATATGCTCACCAAACTAACAGAACAATTAAAAGAAAATGGCATTGAATCAAATATATGCGGAATGGACGATTTTAGAGATACAATGGATCTATCCGCATACGATGCGATCGTTCTTGTTGTAAACGGCAACGAAACCAGGAAAGATGACGTGGGAGATATTCTTGCAAAAGTATCCAATTACGGAAAGGAAATACTTGGAGGAATATCTGTGTCGTGCTGCTAAGCTAACTGTTACAGGATCAATAATAAAGAGGAAAAAATGGGGAAATTTACATTTACTGAAACTAAAATAAAGGGAGTCTATATAATCGAACCGGAAGTCTTCGGAGACAAACGGGGATATTTTATGGAGACATACAAAGGCTCGGAATTCGAGAAAAACGGATTGTTCTATGAATTTGTTCAGGACAATCAATCATCGTCAAGAAAGGGTGTATTAAGAGGATTGCATTTTCAGAGGACACATCCGCAGGCAAAGCTTGTAAGAGTATTATCCGGGGAGGTGTTCGATGTTGCGGTAGACTTGCGTAAAGACTCGGAGACATATGGGGAGTGGGTAGGTGCACTTCTTTCCGGGGAAAATAAAAAGCAGTTTATGATTCCACGTGGTTTTGCGCATGGCTTTGTTGTTTTGTCGGAACACGCAGAATTTGCGTATAAGTGTGATGAGTATTACCATCCTGAGGATGAGGGCGGACTTATATGGAATGATCCGCAGATAGGAATTGAGTGGCCAATAAAAACAGGTATTATTCTCAGTGAAAAGGATAAAAACTTTCCAACGCTTGCGCAGGAAAAAGTAGAGTTTATATTATAAATTATAAAATAGTCAGAAAATGAATACCGATACGCAGATAATGTATCAGGTAGCAATTAAATATAATAATTTCGGATGAAAAGGAGAAAACAGATGGCTATTCAAGTATTAAAACCAAAGTTTCACGTAGAAGAGTGTCTTGATGCTGTACGTGAGTGCCTTGAGATAGGCTGGACCGGAATGGGATTCAAGACCGTCGAGTTCGAGGAAGCATGGAAGAAGTACACAGGACATAAGCACGCATACTTTCTGAATTCAGATACGGTGGGGCTGCATCTTGCAACAAGGATCCTCAAGATGACAAACGGCTGGGAGGATGGTGATGAGATCATTTCAACACCAATCACTTTCGTTTCGTCCAATCTGGCGATTCTTTACGAAAATCTGCAGCCGGTGTTCGCTGATGTTGATGAATACCTCTGCCTTGATCCTGAAGACGTTGAGAGAAAGATCACAGATAAGACAAGAGCAGTCATGTTTGTTGGCTATGGCGGCAGAGTCGGTCAGCTCGATAAGATCATTGATATCTGCAAAAAGCATGGTCTGAAACTGATCCTTGACGCAGCACATATGTCCGGCACAAGGGTAAACGGAGTCTGCCCTGGAACATGGGACGGAGTTGACGTAACGGTATACTCGTATCAGGCGGTAAAGAACCTTCCTACCGGAGACAGCGGCTGCATCTGCTGGGCAGATGACAAGTGCGCAGAGATGACCCGTATGCTGGCATGGTGCGGTATCAATAAAGATACCTATGCGCGTTCAAACAAGGGCACATATTCATGGGCATATGATGTCGACTATGTCGGATACAAATACAACGGAAATGCAATCACAGGAGCGATCGCATTGACACAGCTTAAATATCTCGATGAGGATAATGAGAGACGCCGTGAGATCGTCAGGATGTATGATGAAGGATTCAAAGACAACCCTAACATCCATATTATTCCTGCTCCTTATGCAGATGAATGTGCATATCACCTGTATGAACTTGTAGTTCCTGACAGAGAAGACCTGCTTCAGAAGCTTTCTTCGGAAGGAATCAACTGCGGCGTTCACTATAGGGATAATACAGAGTACAGTATATTTGCATTTGGCGATGGTGCATGCCCTAAAGCAAGGGAAATCAGCCATCATCTCATAACAATGCCGCTCCATATGTGGCTTACAGACGATGATGTTAAACTGATCATAGAAAAAGTAAATCAGTACGCTTAAGAGAAGGTTTAAAAAATGGTATATCAGAAACCAATTGAAGGGAAATATGTTACCCTGCGTTCATGCACAGAGGAAGATGCCGAATTTACACTCGGTATCAGACAAGATCCTGATTTTGTAGATTGTTTTCCTCCTCTCGATATAACTCTCGATCAGCAAAAGGCATGGATAAATAAACAGAGAGAAAAACCGGGTGATTACTTTTTTGTCGTCTGGGACAAGGATGGCAACAGGATAGGGACCATAAGTATTTACGGAGTCGAAGGCAAGCGTGCTGAAAGCGGCAGACTTGCAATCAAGGGCACTAATCCGTTCCAGGCTTTGGAGGCACAGATCCTGTCATTCAGATTTGCTTTTGGCGAGCTTGGCCTTGAATGCATAGACGCTTATATTTTTGCGGATAATGAAAGAGCACTCAGGTTCAACAAGCAATTCGCCGGCCGTCGCAAAGCGCCTGAAATTGATGAGAACGGCAATGAGATAATAAGGATAGAAAACTGGAAAGAAGACTTCGAGAAAGTCGATAAAAGATTAAGTTCTATCCTGTACAGGGAAAAACAAAAGAAGGAGATGAATCAATAATGAGCAACCTGGAGAAGTATAACAATGCATTTATAGAAAGTTTTGAAGTAGCAGAGGACCAGCTTGAAGATCTGAAGTATCAGGATATTCCAGCCTGGGATTCCGTTGGACATATGGGACTCATCGCAGCTCTTGAAGATGCGTTTGATATCATGATGGATACTGACGATATCATCGATCTGAGCTCATATCAGAAGGGAAAAGAGATTCTGGCAAAGCCGGATTATGGAGTCGAACTTTAATGAACAGGATCTGGGATTTTAAAAAGTACGGAGAATCTATAGCCCTGCAGGATGAAACAGGAATGACGCTGTCATATTCAGGACTGTATGATGCTTCGGAGGACCTGTGGGCATCAATAGGCAAAAGGTGCCTGTGTTTTGTGCTGTGCAGGAACGAGATAGGTTCTGTTCTGGGATATGCAGGTATGGTAAATAATGGAGTTGTTCCTGTCCTGCTTAACAGCCATCTCGAAGAGGAACTTCTTCACAATCTTCTCGTTACTTACGAGCCTGAATACCTGTGGGTACCACAGGATCAGACCGGACAGTTCCCGGGCATGAAGACAAAGCATGAAGCATACGGGTATGCCCTGCTTGAGACCGGCTTTAAGAAGAGCTACCCTCTTTATGAAGAGCTTGGATTGCTTCTGACTACTTCCGGATCGACAGGATCGCCTAAGTTTGTCAGACAGTCATATACGAATATTCTTGACAACGCAAAGTCCATAGTGCAGTATCTTGAGCTCGATGAAACTGAGAGACCTATCACCACACTGCCAATGAATTACACATATGGGCTTTCAATAATAAATACGCACCTCCTTGTCGGCGCAAAAATTCTTGTTACCGACAAAGGAATCATGCAAAAGGAGTTCTGG
>CADBME010000182.1 GCA_902795715.1 uncultured Lachnospiraceae bacterium
TAAAAAGACCGGCAAGGTGGTTGTGAAGAAAGGTTTGAAGAGAGGAACCTATAAGGTAAAAGTCAAAGTCAAAGCAGCAGGGGATGCACAGTATAAAGCATCTGCCTGGAAGTCAGTAGTGTTTAAAGTGAAAGTGAAATAGTTTTTCACAGGGGAGATGCCGCATATTAAAAAATGCGGTGGGGGCCTGCCACAGTTCAGTTTGTGCGGCAGGCCCCCTGTTTTGCGGCTATCCCGAAAGACAGGCAATAGATCGGTAACTTGTGAAGACAGCTATTTGACGACTACTTTGATGGCAGCTGCGGATCCATTCTGGGTATAGGCATAGATTTTGCAGCGTCCTTTTTTCCTGGCCTTGATTACCCCCTTTGAGGTAACCTGGGCAATGGCCGGATTGGACGATTCATAGCGGATACCCACATATTTTTTCGTATTCCTGGTTTTCCGGGCTTTGACCTTGATCCGGAGCTTGCTGCCGGCTTTCATTTTGACAGTTTTCTTTTTCCTGCCCTTGACCTTGATGGTAACTGACTTATAGATGCCTCTTCCTTTGGCTGCAGCGAAGATCCTGGCGGATTTTGCCAGTGCTTTGCCGGAAGAATCCCGGGCTACCACTACAAAGGTGTAATAGCATTTCTTCTTTAATTTGTTTATTGTGAAGATATTATTTTCGGTTACGGCAAGCTTTTTGAGCTTTCTTCCGACTTTGCTTCCGTATACCTCATAGGATGCGGCAGCCTTTATCTTTTTCCACTTCAGTCTGACAGCCTTTTTCCCTTGTTTGTCTAATTTCAGGCGAAGGGGATAAAAGCTTTTTTTCAGGCGGGCTGTCTCTGACTGTCCTTGTTCAGGAGCTTTTTCTTTCTCGTCGATTATGTCTTCAGTCCCTCCCTGGTTCTGTATAGGTTCTTCTGCTTTTTCAGGAGTGAACTCCCAGTAGGCAACCAGAGTAATATTTCCGTTTTCATCCTTATAACAGGAGTAATCGTAGGTTTTCTGACCATTGATATATACTGTTCCTAAGTATTCATAGTCTCCGTATTTATTATCCTCACCCGCAAAAATTCCTTCCTGGCATGTGGCCGAAACCTTCAGTATATGTCTGCCGCTTGTAATCCGGGTCTCTTCGTTATACATATCATTCAGGAAAGTATACTCACTAATCTGATAAGGAGCGTTTTCCGGTACGGAAGGACTCTCAGGAATATCCCCTTCCTTTGGCAGGGTGAGGGAAATGTTGACCTGATCGATGTATTCCTTCCACAAAGCTTTAAGGACTGTATCATGGTCAGCTGACAGCTGGTTCCAGGGTAGATCGGTATCCTTTTCATACCAGCCCATAAACTTCCATTTCTTCCCGTTCTCCTCGATGACGCCCTGGTCATCAAGCTTCAGGCTATGTGCCAGTTTTGTTCCCCTGGGAATAAGTGCCGCATCCGGCCTGGTGCCATGTCCGCCGTTGTCAAAGGAAATCTCCACTTTTTCCGGATTTCCGATGGTGAAGGACCAGGTGGCAGTGTAGACATTAACTCCGTCTTTGCCTATAATCTCCGGCTCTCCGACCGGGCCCTGACCATTTATGGTCATCTTGAATCCATCCAGTGGCCGGCCAGGGACAAACATTTCCACTTGCAGATAGAGGATTTTGTTGTCTTCCAGTTTTGCAGAAGATCCATTCCAGGATACATTGGAAGATATCGATGATGCTGCCTGGTCGATGGCTTCACGAATCTCTGTCACGGCTTTGCCGGAAGCATCCCCTGCAGCCGGATCGGAAATGGTCAGATTTATATCTGCCAGAGCCGGAGCAGGTGCCATAGTTTTCAGCCTGGCAATTAAGGTGTCAAAATGGTGGGAGTAAATCATGGTATCGGCTTCACTAATAAGTGACAGGGCCGGAGTCAAATAAATGACGGACGCAGTGGGATCATCTGATCCTTCCGGAATCACTGCATTGGTATCCACAAGGAGAGGACCGGCCGCTCGAAGCAGCAGATAGACATCTTTTATTTCAAGGGGATTATCGCTGATTATCTTCTCAAGCAGAGCATGGACCCCTTCTGCTGCATTCCAGTAATCCTGGGAAGAGCCTGTGTTGATAGCCTGAATCAGATCCTCTACCGGTTTACGGAGGGAGCCCAACTGACTGAGGAGTTCCTGGGTATTGATCCCATTCAATCCATTTCCGAAAACAAACCCCATCAGCTTGACCATCATAGCCTGATAGGAATATTTTTCCCCGTTGGGAATGTCCATTTCCTGACTGTATTCCTGCCGGGTGGGAATCCCCTTGAGCAGAACTGTCATAATCTGCCGGATCAGGGCCTCTGTTTCCTGGCTGTCATTATCCGGAGCTTTCATATCGCTGCCAAGCTTTTGGAGTTCTCCTTTGATATTTGCATTAAGATCAATAGAATGGGTTACTCCATATCGGGTCATATTCCAGGGTGGAATCCATGTAACCAGGTCATCCGAGCACTGATAATTATGAATATTGCTGTAAGAATCAGGGGCAGAAGGTCCTCCGGCCACCCCATGGAAGGAAGAATCTACTTCAGCCGGGGCTTCGAAAGTGTAGGCATAGGTAGAATCTTTGGGCAATCTGGCTGCGATGGTACCGGCTATGGCACCGCCCCGGCTCTGGCCAGCAACCCAGAATCTGGTCCCGGATGTGACCAGACTCTTCAGCTGATTGTAAGCCTTGTCAGCAGCCAGGGAATAGGAATAATGTTCTGCACCGAGGTTGCTGCCTGTCGTATTGGCTGGATCATTGACTGTAAAGTTCTGTCTCCAGCCCTTGGATCTCAGATCGGAATTAACTGCATAGCTCATGACAAAAACTGCCACCAGATCTATCCTGTCACCCCCTCTTGTTATGGTTTTCTTTGCCAGAGTATAGGCACAATCATAAGGGTCTGTACTGTTAAAACCGACAAATGAAATGTCGTCAAAGCCCAGGTTCCTGAAGAAAGAAGCCCCGGTTCCGCCGCTGTCATTATCCACAGATGCGGACACACCCTGCATGGACAGGAGGGCCAGAGCATCATTTTGCAGGGAAGGTGATTGGAAAAACCAGTCATCTGTATAGTAGCAGGTATCCTTTAATATTTTTCCCTCATCAAAAGAAGAATTCAGATTAATCAGACTGTATTGGTAATCTTCCGCCTCCGCCGCCTGTACATGAACAGGCCCGGTCAGGGCGAAAGCAGCCGCTCCCGCCGGCAGAAAGTCCGGCATACATCCTGTCACCAGGATCAGTGCGAGTAAACATGCTGCGAATTTTTTCATAGCATCCTCCTTCGTATCATTGCCATTTTTTCATTATTTTCTCTAGCAAAAGATGGGTCCAGTGACAAAGTATGAATTGTTCCCTCCTGCCTGCCTATGGCCTTTAAGATACAGACAAGAAGAATCGGTGTTTAGGCATATTGTAGCATGAAAAAAATGGTCTGTACAAGCGCTGCTGCTTATTATAAGGCTATTATCCGTTTTGGACGTCTTCCTGATTCTTGCCTTATAAATCATAGTCTTTCCCTACAGACGATGTGGTTTTTGATACTATTTTGATTTCGGTTAATTTGATATAATTAAAAAAGAATTCCGATAACTATTGACATATGCCCTTATTTGCATGATAATAACTTTACCAGAAAAAGGATATTATTCTAATCTCAAATAAACTATTTCTACTTAAAAGGGAAAGGAGTGCGCTATGAAAAAAACATTGAATCGCGTCACAATGCTTGTAATAATGGTACTTGCCGCA
>CADBME010000183.1 GCA_902795715.1 uncultured Lachnospiraceae bacterium
ACATTATTTTTATTGAAAAAGGGGAATTATTCATATATTTCCTCTTTTTTTTTTGGTGAAATTGTAATAAAATAGTTATGAATAATTGTCTGATGTGACGATAAACAAGATAAACAAACATCCTTCAAATGGCAGGAAAAAGGAGTGTATATATGATATCAAATCAGATTCTGCAGGATACGATAGACGGAATTAAAGCGATTACCAGAATTGACATATGTGTAATGGATACGGAGGGGAAACCCCTGGCCTCCACTTTGGAGGCTGTGGAGGAATACAGGGAAGCTGTCCTTGTCTTTGCCGATTCCCTGGCGGAGAGTCAGGTTCTTCAGGGATACCAGTTCTTTAAGGTGTTTGATGAGAATCAGCTTGAATACATTATCCTGGTTAAGGGTGAGACCGATGACGTATATATGATCGGCAAGATGGCCTCTTTCCAGATCCAGAATCTTCTGGTAGCCTACAAGGAGCGCTTTGATAAAGACAATTTTATCAAGAATCTTCTCCTGGATAATCTTCTTTTAGTCGACATTTATAATCGGGCAAAAAAACTGCACATCGAAACGGATGTGCGCAGATGCGTATTTATTGTTGAAACCCAGAACGGACGGGAGAATAATGCTTTTGAAACCATAAGGGGAATCTTTTCATCCAAATCCAGGGATTTTATCACAGCGGTCGATGAAAAGAATATCCTTCTGGTTAAGGAGGTGCGGCAGGGCGAAGATTACACAGATCTCACCAAGACGGCCCAGGTTATTGTCGATATGCTCAATACCGAAGCAATGGCCAGTGTCCATGTTTCCTTCGGTACCATCGTGAATGAAATCAAGGAGGTTTCCAGATCCTACAAAGAGGCAAAGATGGCCATGGATGTCGGCAAAATTTTCGAACCCGACAAGAACGTGGTAGCTTACAGCAGCCTGGGAATCGGAAGGCTGATCTACCAGCTCCCCCTGCCCCTTTGCAGAATGTTTATCGGGGAAATCTTCGGAGAGAAATCGCCGGAGGAATTTGATGAAGAAACCCTGCAGACCATTAACAAGTTCTTTGAGAATAATCTGAACGTTTCCGAGACATCCAGGCAGCTCTATATTCACAGAAATACCCTGGTCTATCGTCTGGACAAGCTTCAGAAAAGCACCGGGCTCGACCTGAGAGTCTTTGAAGATGCCATAACATTTAAAATTGCCCTGATGGTCGTTAAATATATGAATTATATGGAGACAACAGGGTTTTAATGTCCGACCGGAAATGCCCTGAGATTATACCGTTCACGGCCCTGCCATCCATCAAGCTGAAAAGCATCCGTGCAAGGCAGCTATGCCGCATCCATGATCCTATTCAGATAGGCAGTGAATCGTAACCATGAGATAAACATAAAGGAGGAACTATGACAGAAGGAAGCAGAGATTATTATGAATACAGGGGGCCGGACCAGAGTATGACCGGACCGCCGGTGCCGGACATGGGTGAAAAGAAAGGCAGGAAGAAAAAAGGAAGGCTTGCGGTCATCATCTTGTCCCTGCTGCTGATCATGGCCCTTGTCATGATTCCCCTGGCCGGTTTTGTCGGTTATGCTGTCGGTCGTGCACGTGGAATTACCAATGTTCAGGCTTCCGCTAAAGGATCCGGAGTCGACAACGATGCCATAGTAAAAAAACTGGAAACCATGGAAGGCCTGGTCAACGAATACTTTCTCTTTGATGTGAATTCCGAAAAACTGGAAGAGGGAATCTATGACGGCTTTGTTTCCGGTCTGGAAGATAAATATGCAGAGTACTATTCAGCCGATGACTATAAAAAACTCATGGAAGAGGATTCCGGAAAGTATCAGGGAATCGGTGTGACGGTCATGAAGGATACCGTAACCAACTATGTACTGATTGAAGGTGTATTTAAAAATACACCGGCAGAAGAGGCCGGACTGAAAAAAGGGGACTACATTGTTTCGGTCAATGGCAAGGACACCCAGGAAATGACTCTGAACGAGGTGGTTTCCGAGATCAAGAGAGATGACAGGGAAAATGCGGTCCTGGTTATCAATCGCGAAGGCAAGGAAATGAACTTTGACATCAAGAAAACCACCGTGACCATCGAATCCGTGGATTACCGGATGATGGACGGCCAGATCGGCTATATCGAAGTGACCCAGTTCATTGAAAATACGGATGAAGCCTTTATCAAGGCGGTAAACGATCTGGAAAATCAGAAGATGAAGGGTCTGATTATCGATTTGAGAGACAATGGCGGCGGTCTGGTGGACAGCTGTGTAAATATGGTTTCCCGTTTTGTGCCGGAAGGGGATATGATTACCTATACGGAAACAAAGAAGGGACAGAGGGATGAGTACAGATCCAACAGTGCCCAGACTCTTTCCGTTCCCATCGTCATTCTGGTTAATGAGAATACGGCAAGCGCTTCCGAGATTTTTACCGGATGTCTCCGGGATTACGGAATGGCTAAGAGCGTGGGTGTAAAAACCTATGGAAAGGGTATTGTACAGTCTGTTATTCCGCTGAATGACGGATCGGCCATCAAGTTTACGGTATCCAAGTATTATTCTCCCAAAGGAATCAATATCCACGAAACCGGAATCGAGCCGGATGTCAAAGTGGAGATGACGGAGGAAGAGATAAAGGCAGCGGCCGATGATCCTGCTAAGGATCTTCAGCTCCAGAAAGCCATTGAGCAATTTAAATAAACAAATCAGGTCAGGGAGTGTTTTTTCAGAAAATGGACAATGGAATCGTCGAAGACCTGGTCAGGCCTCCTGTCCAAAGAGAAATCATCCCTGGCTATACCGGTTGTCAGAATAAGACTCCGGGGCTGGTAGAGGATATTAAGAAACATGCCCCGGATCTGATCCCTTTCCTTCTCCCTGCCCGCCCGTCTCATGAGGCCGGCGACCGAAGGCCGGGGGAGGGCCAGAACGATTTTCATATTGAGGGGGAGATGGCTTCCCCTCAGAAGGGAGTAGATATGAGGACGCACCTCTTCCCAGGGGATATACTCCTCCCCGGGAATCTTCTCCCTATCGTAAAAGGCAGGATGAATCCTGCCTTCAATCTTCCAGGAAATGCCCATGGTGATGGCGGCTTCTACAAGCAGAAAGCGGTCAAAGGTTTTTTCTGACAGCAGCTGGTGCATAAAGTGGCGGACGTCGGTGATGGTAGGGGATATCATGGCAGTGGTCTCCTGAGTCGTTCTCTGTGAGCAGGCCCCGGCTGCAGGAGGCCTTCCGGTTCATGAGGTTCAGGACTATTGTAACACAGGCGGGGAGACCGGTACAAGAAAGCTTATGAAAATGACACAGGAGGACTGGATGGAACTCTTACTCAAATGTCTGAAGGAAGGGACCTCTCCCTACAGAACGGTTGCCTTTGCCAGACGCTACCTTCTAGAAAACGGATACCGGGAACTGAGAATTGATGAGGACTTTGCGGGTTGTGAAAAGGGAGAATATTTTATCCGACCCTTCCCGGATGCCTTGTTTGCTTTTTGTGCGGGTGCCGGACGAAAGGGGAGAATGCCTCTTCGAATGGCATTTGCCCATGTGGACCAGCCATCTTTCCGAATGAAAAGCAGACCGGATTTCAGAAGCATGGGCTGTGCCATGCTGAATGTGGAAGTTTACGGCGGGACGGTGGATCATACATGGTTTGACCGACCCCTTGGAATCAGTGGGGTCGTAGCCCTCCGCGGAGAAACTGCTTTTTCTCCGCGAACCGAGTTCTACAACAGTAAAAGACCTCTTGCCGTGATTCCGGGACTGGCTATTCACATGAACCGGGACATGAACAGTGGATGGAAAATTGACCGGCAAAAAGAACTGATGCCCCTGGCCGGTCTTGCCGGAGGCCACTGGAACGAAGATCGTTTTCTTGACTTTCTGGCCGGAGAACTGCAGGTGGAAGCCGGTGAGATCCTCTCCTGGGATCTCAATCTCTATAACTGTGATGAACCGGTGATTTTCGGAATGGAAAACGAACTTCTCTGTTCGCCCCGTCTTGACAATCTGGTCAGCGTGGCTGCCCTGCTGGAATCCCTGGTTGAAGGAGAAAGAGACCGGGGAATCAATCTGATAGGCCTTTTCAATCATGAGGAGGTGGGAAGCCGGACAAAATCCGGTGCAGATTCGGTTCTTCTCCGTGAGCTTCTCTATCGGATTCTTTCGGGCGCCGGATGTTCACCGGAAACCATCCGGACTTCCATGGCAGGCGGAACCTATTTATCTCTGGACGGTGCCCACGCAGCCCATCCCAATTATCCGGACTTCTGCGATCCCACGAGCCGGGCTTACCTTGGACAGGGATGCGCGATCAAGATCAACGGATCACAAAAGTATGCTACGGATTACCGGATGACCGCGGTTCTTAAAGGCCTGGCTGAGAAATACGATATACCCATTCAGGAGTTCAATGACAGGAATACCATACGCGGCGGAAAGACTGTAGGGCCCATGATCGGGACCGGTCTGGCTGTGACAGGCTGCGACATCGGAGCTCCCATGCTTTCCATGCATTCAGCCAGGGAGACTATGTGCATACAGGACTATGAAAGCCTTTGTCAGATTGTGACGGCTTACTTTGTGGAGTAAGCCGTATGTAAATAAGAAGAGGACAAATATGAAGGTTACCATATATTCGGATGGTTCTTCCCGGGGAAATCCGGGGCCCGGCGGGTTCGGAACCGTTATCCTCTACAAGGCACCTTCCGGAAAAATCTACAGAAGAGAGTATTCGGAAGGATACAGGAAAACGACCAATAACCGTATGGAGCTCCTGGGAGCCATTACCGGCCTGGAGAATCTGACCAGGCCCTGCCAGGTTGACCTGTATTCGGACTCCCAGTATCTGGTCAATGCCTTTCGTCAGCACTGGATTGACAAGTGGATAAAAAAGGGATGGAAAATCAGCAGCAATAAGCCGGTAAAAAACAGGGATCTCTGGCAGAGACTTCTCGCGGCACAAGAGTCCCATCAGGTAGAATACCACTGGGTCAAAGGCCATGCCGGACATCCGGAAAATGAGCGCTGTGATCAGCTGGCCGTGGCAGCTGCAGAAGGGCTTTTTTTGAAAGAAGATAGCGGATTTGAGCAAGATTTCTTACAAAATGAATAACTCTTTTTAAACAAAGAGACATAGGCATGAGTTTTTACAGATTTTGTGGTATAATTTGATATAATAGTGTAGTGCTATAAAAATTAACATGTAAACGGGGGTGGTTCTTTGGAAATTCAACTTTGGAGAGAACTGCTTGATCCATACCAGCTCGCTGTAGACGAGCTCACTGTTAAATTCGAACATCTCATTGCAGAACATAAAAAAAGAGGGCTCTATTCTCCCATTGAAGCCGTGGATGGCCGGGTTAAGAGCATAGTCAGTATCCTGGATAAAATGCAAAAAAAAGATATCTCCATGAATGATATTGAGGAGAAGATGGAAGACCTGGCCGGAATCCGGATAACCTGCCAGTTTGTAGAGGATATTGACAGAGTGGTTAAACTGATAAAAAATCGCAACGATATGAGTGTGAAATACGAGAAGGATTACGTCAATCACATGAAGGACAGCGGATACCGTAGTTATCACATGATTATTGTCTATCCCGTAAACACTATCAAGGGATCCAAATTGATTAATGCGGAAATCCAGATCCGTACCATGGCCATGGATTTCTGGGCGACTCTGGAGCATTCCCTCCAGTATAAATACAAAGAGAATATTCCGGAACACATTAAAAAGAAGCTGATGGATGCTTCAAATGCAATTATGGAGTTAGACAGTGAGATGTCGGATGTTCGGGACGAAATCATGGATGCGCAGAATTCTCATCGGATGAAGGAAAATCTGGTGAAAGATATCCTGAGTAATATTCAGAACCTTTACAAAGTAGCCAATCAAAAAGAAGTAACAAAGATTCAGGACGAATTTTATAAGGTTTATGTGCTGGACGATCTGACTCAGCTGCAGCATTTTGCAAGGCAGCTGGATATTATTTCGGAAGGCTACAGAGCCCAGAGTCTGTCATAGGCCCGGGGCAGGACCGGAAGTCAAGCGGAGGAAACAATAGTGATACGTTTGCCGGATGATTTTTGCAGGAAGATGGAGATGCTTCTTAAGGAAGAGTATCCGGATTACCTGAACAGTTTCAGCAAAGAATATGGGCAGACACTCCGGGTGAATCGGCTAAAAGCGGAACCGGCGGATTTGATCCGCCGGTTCCTTTTGACACAGGAAAAAGGGTCGGACACGGAATCGGATTCCCTGTGCCATTTATTTGATCCGGTGCCCTGGTGCCGGGATGGTTTTTATTATCATGGAACAAAACGTCTGTCCCTTCATCCCTGGTACCATGCCGGACTCTGGTATCTCCAGGAGCCAAGTGCCATGGGGCCGGCTGCTTTTCTTCCGGTCCGTCCCGGGGATCGGGTCCTGGATCTGTGCGCAGCTCCGGGAGGGAAAAGTACGGCGCTGGCCGGGAAACTTGAGGGGAGAGGGTTCCTTGTGGCCAATGATATCTCCGCATCCAGGTGTAAGGCCCTTGTAAAAAATCTTGAACTGGCCGGAGTAGCCAATGCCCTGGTAACCTGTGAGAAACCCGGCAAACTGGCAGCTCATTTTCCGCTTTTCTTTGATGGCCTTCTGGTGGATGCTCCCTGTTCCGGGGAAGGCATGTTCCGGAAGGACCCCTCCATGATTAAGTTCTGGAGCCCGGAAGAGGTTTCCCGCTACAGCGGACTCCAAAAGGAAATCTTATCCAGCGCCTATGACATGCTGCGGCCCGGAGGACACCTTCTCTACTCCACCTGCACCTATTCACCGGAAGAAGATGAGCAGGTAATTTATGATTTTATCCGGGAACATCCGGATATGAAGCTGGTTCCTATCGGGAGAGGCCGGCATGAACCGGTCAGGGATTCGGACTGGCCTGAAGATGGACATCCGGAATGGATACGGGAAGTCTCCCCGGAGGGGGAAGAGGAAAAGACAGAGACGGAAGACCTGCGCTATAGCAAAAGATTCTGGAGTCATAAGCTTTCCGGTGAGGGTCAGTTTGCCGCCCTCATGCGCAAAGAAAAAGGACCTGAACCGGCAGATGATCTGCCAGCAGGAGAAGAAAAAAGGACTCTATTTGCTAAACAGTCTGTGACAGACAAATCGGTGGATGCCTTTTTGGAAGACTGTGATTTGCGACGTCTGTGCTCCGGGGGATCCCGGACAGTCAGGATTAAAGACCAGGTCTATCTGATTCCCCGGATATTTCCCGGCACGGAAGGACTCAGGGTGATCCGGTCCGGTCTTCTCCTGGGAGAAATCCGGAGAAAGCGGTTTGAGCCTTCCCAGGCCCTCGCCATGGCTCTTGAGCCGCAGGAGTACAGGAGAGTGTGGAACCTGGCCGCTTCAGACCAGGAGGTGATCCGCTATCTGAAAGGGGAGACCATACCCTGTCCCGGGGAAGAGGGTTATACCCTGGTCTGTGTGGACGGATTTTCTCTCGGATGGGGAAAGTGCGGAGGTGGAAGATTAAAGAATAAATATAAGAGCAGCTGGAGGATGATGTAACTTTGGACTATGGACCCTTGGGTCGGGGAGTAAGCTTATGACGAATGCAAACGGTTTTTTGCCGATCAATCTTGAGGAAATTCGAGACCGGGGATGGGACCGGGCCGACTTTGTCTATGTCTGCGGAGACGCCTATGTGGACCATCCTTCCTTTGGAGCGGCGATTATCACCCGCCTTCTGGAACATGCCGGCTATAGGGTGGCCTTTATAGCCCAGCCTGACTGGAAAGATCCCCAAAGTATTGCTGTCTGCGGGGAGCCCCGCCTGGGCTTCCTGGTCTCAGCCGGCAACATGGACTCCATGGTCAATCATTATACATCTTTTAAAAAAAGGCGTCATCAGGATGCCTACACAGCCGGGGGCGGATACTCCGGACGGCCCAATCATGCAACCGTGGTTTACAGCAACCTTATCCGGAGGACCTACAAGAATACCCCCATTCTCATCGGGGGAATCGAGGCTTCTCTCCGAAGATTGGCTCATTATGATTACTGGAGCGATCAGGTGAAGCGATCGATTCTGCTGGACTCCGGAGCGGACCTCCTCATGTACGGAATGGGGGAGCATGCCCTGCTTGAGATTGCCGAGGCCCTTGATGCAGGAATTCCGGTCAGACAGATTACCTACGTCCGGGGAACGGTTTTCAGAACTTCATCAATCGAAGATCTGGACGGCAGCTATGAGATCCTCCCTTCCTTTGACGAGATTACCCGCTCAAAAAAATCCTTTGCCGAAAGTTATTATATCCAGTACAGGAATACAGATGCCCTGACAGGAAAAGGTCTCATTGAACCCTATAAGGAAAAAGAGTATGTGGTCCAGAACCCTCCGTCTTTGCCTCTTTCTACAGAGGAGATGGACGAGGTCTACGCATTGCCTTATATGAGAGCCTGGCATCCCTCCTACGACAAGGAGGGGGGTGTTCCGGCCCTCAAGGAAGTGCTTTTTTCTCTGGTCAGCTGCCGGGGATGCTTCGGGGGCTGCAGCTTTTGCGCCCTTACATTCCATCAGGGCAGGCGGATCCAGGTACGCAGTCAGGAATCTATTCTCGAGGAAGCTGTTCTGCTTACCCGCCATCCCCAATTCAAGGGATATATCCATGATGTCGGCGGACCGACAGCAGATTTCAGAAGGCCGGCCTGTGACAAGCAGATCCGGTCCGGGGTCTGTTCCCACCGGCAATGCCTGTTTCCGGAACCCTGCCCCAATCTGAAAGCCGATCACAGGGATTATCTGTCTCTGCTCGGCAAACTTCGCCGCCTGCCCGGAGTCAAGAAAGTTTTTATAAGGTCCGGAATCCGCTTTGATTATGTCCTTTGCGATAAGGATCCGACATTTCTGAGGGAACTGTGCAAATATCATGTAAGCGGCCAGCTGAAAGTGGCTCCGGAGCATATCAGCGACCCGGTACTCAGCCGGATGGGCAAACCATCCAACAAGGTTTATGAGAGATTCCGCAAGGCCTATGAAAAGACCAACAGGGATCTTTCTAAAAAACAGTATCTGGTACCCTATCTCATGTCCTCCCATCCCGGATCTACCCTCAAGGAAGCTGTAAAGCTGGCTGAATATATCAGGGATCTCGGCTATATGCCGGAACAGGTGCAGGATTTCTATCCCACTCCCGGGACCATATCCACCTGTATGTATTATACAGGGCTTGATCCCAGAACCATGGAAAAAGTCTACGTTCCGAAAAGTCTCAGGGAAAAAGAAATGCAGCGGGCATTAATTCAGTATCGTAATCCGGATAATTATGATATGGTAAAGAATGCCCTGATCAGGGCCGGCAGAAGTGATCTGATCGGCTACGGAGAAAAATGTCTGATTCCTCCGGAGAAGAGAAAAAAAGCTTCCGACTCATCCCATCGGGAGGATGATGTCCGGGGAAGTCGAAAAAAGAAAAGGGGAGACCGACGGGAGACGGGTTTCCGGGATCAGGGAAAGAAGAAATATAAAAAGAAAACCATACGTACAATCCATAAAAAGAAAAAGAAGTGAGAGAATAACACAAAAGCCATGACAAAGCAGCAGCTATAAAGGACGGACAGCTAAGACAATGGGGGGGAGACAGAAGGAATGATGAAAATAGCGTTGATTACCGGGGCATCCTCAGGGATGGGAAAGGTCTTTGTCAAGACCCTCCTGCAAAGTGGAATGGATGTCGATGAAATATGGCTGGCAGCCAGAAGACAGGAAAGGATGAAGAGCTTTCAAAGCTTGTATCCGGACCGCAAGTTCCGGATTCTGCCCCTGGACCTTGCCAGGGAGGATCATCTTGAGGAGCTCAGGGAAATGATCCGCGATGAAAAGCCCCGGATCGATCTCCTTGTCCACAGTGCCGGTTTTGGTGTCATGGGGGATGTAGGGGAATTGTCTGAAAGAGTTCTGTCGGAAATGGTGGATCTCAATTGCCGGAGTGTGGTGGAGATTGCTGCCATGTGCCTCCCCTTTATGGGGCCTGGAGGAAGGATGATTTTTATGGCATCCGGAGCGGCCTTTCTTCCCCAGCCGGGCTTTGCAGTCTATGCGGCCGGCAAAGCCTTTGTTTTAAGTTTTGTCAGAGCCCTTCGCGCGGAGAAAGCTGCCCGGGGATTGCGCATTACCGCCGTTTGCCCCGGGGCAGTAAAGACGGAGTTTTTTAACCGGGCTCTGGAAAAGAAAGATTTGCCTCCCATCAAGAAAATGGTGATGGCCGACCCAAAAAAAGTAGTGAAAAAAGCATGGAAAGATAATGCTGCGGGAAAAGAGATTTCCGTTTACGGCCGGTCCATGAAGGCTTTTCACCTGATTACAAAAATCCTTCCCCACTCTATTTTGCTTAAGATTGCCGGGAAGATGGTATAAGAAATGTCAGCGTGAGTCTTTTCCTGAAAAATCATACACGAAAACAGGGAGCGGAATCTTATGAGAGAAATCAGAATCAGCAGAAGAGAAGAGGGACAGAGACTGATCAGGCTTTTGTCAAAATACCTGCCCCTGGCTTCTTCCGGATTCCTGCACAAAATGCTCCGGAAGAAAAATATCAAATTGAATGAAGCAAAAGCATCCGGATCGGAGATCTTAAAAGAAGGAGACAGGATCCGTATTTATTTTTCAGAAGATACCATGAAGCGGTTTGGAGGGGGAGATTATCCCGCTGACCGGAAAGAGGCCGGTTTGGAAGCCGGCCGGGGGAAGGTGGGGATTCCGGAGGAACTTCATGATAGAAGAGCCGTGAAACCATCAGATTTCCGAAAGGAAATCCGTATACTCCGCAAGGAAGAAGATCTGCTGATTCTCCACAAACCGGCAGGAATACTGTCCCAGAAGGCAAATAGGGAGGACGATTCCCTGAATGACTGGCTCCTTGACTACTGTCTGGAACAGGAGGATTTCAGCAGGGAAAGCCTGAAGTGGTTTCACCCTTCCATCGTCAACCGTCTGGACAGAAATACCAGCGGAATCGTCCTGGCGGGTCTGACAGCCGCCGGCCTCAAGATAGGCTCCCAGCTGATCAGGGAGGGGAGGATGGAAAAATACTATCTGGCACCTGTCTGCGGGATTTGCAAAAAGGAAGGGAAGATTCAAGGATTTCTGACCAAGGATCCGGAAGGGAACCGGGTTTATCTGGCCGATCATAAGAAGGAAAATGCCTGGGAGATCCGGACAGGCTTCGAAAGGATATCCTTCTCCCGCAAACCATTTCCGGTCTCTCTGCTCAGGGTTCGTCTTTATACGGGAAAGAGTCATCAGATCCGCGCCCACCTGTCTTCCATCGGACACCCCGTCCTTGGAGACGGCAAATACGGGAAAAAAGAGGCCAACGATTGGCTGAGAAGGAACTGCGGGGTGAAAAACCAGCTCCTCCACAGCTATGAGATCAGGATACCTAAAGACCTGACCCGGCTGATGGAAAAGGAAGAGGGAAAGTATTCTGACCATGAGTATGAGCTGATGAAAAAACTGGATGGACTTGACATAAAAGACCCGGTTCCTGATACCATGAACCGGGTTCTGCAAGGACTGAATCTTATTTAGTCTTCAAAGAGAGGAGTGCTGAAATAGCGCTCTGCGGTATCCGGAAGAACTGTCACTACGGTTTTACCCGGTCCCAGTTCTCTGGCCAGGGCCATGGCGCAGGCCACGTTGGTCCCGCTGGATATTCCGCACATGAGACCTTCCAGTCTGGCCAGGTCTTTGGCCGTTTCAATGGCATCCTCATCCGTGACTATGTGAATATGGTCGTAGATATCCTGGTTGAGGATGGCGGGTACAACTCCGTCTCCTATACCCATCTGCAGGTGGGTTCCCACATTGCCTCCGGCAAGGATAGCAGCATTTTCCGGTTCGGCAACCCAGATGGTCATGTCAGGATTCTTTTCTTTGAGGGCTTCGCCGATGCCGGTGATAGTCCCTCCTGTACCGACTCCGGAACAGAAACCATCGATGGGACCGTCCACCTGGGAGAGAATCTCAAGGGCAGTCTGGTTTCTTTGTATTTCAGGGTTGGCCGGGTTCTCAAACTGCTGGGGAACATAAACTCTGGGATCTTTTCTGGCCATGCGGAGAGCCTTCTGAAGACAGTCGTCGATACATTTTCCTATATCGCCTCCGTCATGGACCAGGATGACTTCCGCCCCGTAATGACGTACCAGCTTTCTTCTTTCTTCGCTGACTGAGTCAGGCATGATGATGATGGTCCGGTATCCTTTTACGGCACCGATCAGAGCCAGTCCGATTCCCTGGTTGCCGCTGGTGGGCTCAACGATGATGGTGTCCTTTTTGATCAGCCCTTTCTCCTCGGCGCGGCGAAGCATGTTAAAAGCGGTTCGGGTCTTGATGGAACCGCCCACATTCAATCCTTCGTATTTGACCAGGATACGGGCGCTGTCTTCATCCGTCATATGATTGAGCCGGATAATGGGTGTGTTTCCCATGGCTTCCAATACATTATTGTAAATCATGATTTAAATACCTGCTTTCCTAATTATCTTATACAGTATAACATTATTCGAAACCTTTAGCAACGGAAAGGACCTGCTGGGAAAATGGCGGAAAATAGGAAAATCATCTCAGAAAAAACAGATATGACCCGAGGCCCTCTGTTGGGAAAAATCATCCTCTTTGCCTTGCCTCTTGCCGCAGGCAGCATTCTCCAGCAGATGTTTAACGCGGTGGATGTAGCGGTTGTGGGCCGCTTTGCCAGCAGCGAAGCTCTGGCGGCTGTCGGTGCAAATACAGCAGTTGTGGTCCTCTTTCTTAATCTTTTTACGGGCATATCCATAGGAAGCAATGTGGTGATTGCCCGTTATATCGGACAGAAGAACCGGGACAAGGTCACCGATGTGGT
>CADBME010000184.1 GCA_902795715.1 uncultured Lachnospiraceae bacterium
CTCTATCTCAGCCAACTTTTCACCGGGCATATATCTGGGCTACGGCTATCTTGCCATCGCCGCCCTCATATTCGGAAACTGGTCCATTCTGCCCACCCTCTTTGCATGCCTGCTCTTTGGCTTTGCCAAAAGTATCGGCCAGGCAGTAATCCACCAGCTTGGCATGCCCTCCACATATAATGACCTGGTCAGAATCCTTCCCTATGTAGTAACCCTTCTTCTGCTGATTCTGTTTGCGAAAAATAACAGAAGTCCCAGGGCTCTTGGAGAGATTTACGATAAAGGGAAGCGGTAGTGGGACAATGGGGACGTTTCATTTTGTCCCACATTGCCCGATTTTTAACAAAGCCTACAGTGGGGAAAGATCATTTCGTCCCGCTTTGGAAGGATTTATGAGTGAGGATTTATGAGTTGTAAAAAGAGAATAAGAAATAATAAATGGCTGACCCGGAATGGGCTTGTTTGCATAGTGATAATGCTTTCACTGTGCAGTCTTTTCCTGGTCGGCTGCGGAAAATCAACAGACAGCCGGACCGGCGGAGGCCAGTCGGCTGATAATGCCAAGACCCCGGCGGGCAGTTCGGAGAGCCTGGAGACAACAGAATCCCTGTATCCTGCATATACAGGAGAGGAGGGAACCACAGCAATGGATTCTCAATTTAATGCAACTTCCCAAGAAAATACATCCAATGAACCGGAGGCTGTCAGGGATGACCCTGCGACAGACAGAACTGCGTCTGATGACTCTGCTGACTCTTCATCAAGCACGGATGATAAGGAGAAAAGCAATCGGTCCGGAGCTGTTTCCAAAGAAAAAGTTCGCCTTGATCCCTCTTGGAAATATGCGAAGAATTCAAAAATAAAATCAGGAGAGGCTGTACTCTACCAACATCCCAGGGGACAGGGAAAGGGAATTACAGTGTGTGTCAATGCCGGCCACGGAACCAAGGGAGGAGAGAGCGTGATGACTCTGTGCCATCCGGACGGATCCCCCAAGGTGACCGGCGGGACAACCGGCAAGGGAGCCAGGAAGGCCGTGGCAGTTTCCTCGGGAATGACATTTCAGGATGGAACAAGTGAGTCGACAGCAACCCTGACGCTGGCTAAAATCCTTAAAGAAGATCTTCTGGAAGCCGGCTACAATGTTTTGATGATCCGTGAAAAGGCAGATGTGCAGCTTGATAATGTTGCAAGGACAGTGATTGCCAATAACATGGCCGACTGCCACATCGCCCTCCACTATGATGATTCAGGCAAGGACAAGGGGGTCTTTTATATCTCCGTGCCGGATAACAGCAGCTACCGCAGTATGGAACCTGTGAAATCCCTTTGGAAAGAAGATAACAGATTGGGGGCGGTGGTCGTTTCTGCCATTCACAAGGAAGGGTTTAAGTTATTTAACAATGGAGCATTGCCTTTGGATCTTACCCAGACATCTTATTCCACGGTTCCTTCCATTGATTTGGAAGTAGGTGACGCAGCCTCGGACTATTCGTCAAAGACTCAAAAAAAATTGTCAAAGGGTATGGTGAAAGGGATAAACAAGTTTTTTGGACAGTGAAGGAAAAAAGCCGAATAGAAATGATATTGGATGAAAAAAAATGAGAAGAAGTCGAGAACAATTACCGGATATATTGAAAAGAATAGGAAAAGAGCTCTGGGATGAGGTTTTCTCTCGGGCAAAAACTCTTTGGGCCAGGATTCCCATCCGGATAAAAGCGGTTATGATTGCCCTTCTGGTTCTCTTCCTCTGGTCATTCCTTTACACCAAGGTGATTTATGGGGGAAGATGGATGAAACATACGACCATCAACGGAGTCGATGTTTCGGGGAAGTCAAGAGCTGAAACAGAAAAACTCCTCCCCAACGGAGGGGATTACTCCCTTGCCGTTAGCGGAAGGGCAGGAGGAGAAATGACCATTCAGGCAGAGGACATTGACTATGAGATCATCCCTGACGGGAAAAGGATCGATAAGCTGTTCCGGAAACAACATGCCATTATCCGATTTCCATGGAGTTCCAGAAAATATAAAGTAGGCTGGAAAAACAGATATGACGATGAGAAACTCAAAAACCTGATCGACCGGTGTCTGCTGGTGAAAGGCAGTGAAGATTATAAGATTGAAAAGCCGGTGTCAGCTGATATCATTTTCTCTGAAAAAGAAGGGAAACCGGTTGTCAAAAAAGAAAAATACGGAAATACTCTGAACAAAAAAGAATTCTTGAAAGTCATTAAAAAGGCCTTGGACCGGGAAAGCCGAACCATCAATATCAACTCGAAAAAGAAGTATCCCGACGTGTATCAGAAGCCGGCAGTAACCAGTGACAGCAAAGAAATCCGACAGGGACTCATCGATTATAAGACCTATATCAACAGATACATCTGCTGGGATATGTGGGAAGGAGAGACCTGGACCATCAAGCCGGATCAGATTCGGGATTTAGCCTACTACTCCGATGGGAAGATGCAATGCCGTATCTATAAGCTGGAAAAACTGTTGCAGCGTTTTTGCAAAAAATACGAAACAGCAGGAAAACCACGTATATTTACCAGTCACAAAGGGAAAAAAGTGAAAATTACCAAAGGAGATTACGGCTGGAAACTGGACTTTGCCAAGGTGCTTGATCAGGCTGAAACCGCACTGGAGGAGAAGATCGATGAAAAGGCAGTCGACCGTTTTATTGATATACCATCGACGGAAAACAGGGAAGGAGTGACCATCCACCTTAAACCTCAGTATAAAACGGAAGCCTGGACCAGAGACTATGAAAATTATCAGGACTGGGATCCCAATACCTACACGGAAGTCTCCATTGCCGAGCAGATGATCTATGTCCACAGGAAAGGAAAGATAGCCTTTCAATGCAAGACCATATCCGGCTTGCCCGTAGAAGGAAGAGAAACCGGAAAAGGGGTATTCTACGTTAAAGGCAGAAGTATGGACCGGGTTCTCAGGGGAGATGATTATGAAACACCGGTAAAATACTGGATTCGACTGACGGTAACCGGAACCGGATTTCATGCTGCTCCCTGGCAGAAATGGGACAAGTGGTCCAAAACCTACTACAAAAAACACGGATCTCACGGCTGCCTGAACTTATCTGACAAAAACGCAGCAAAAATGTATGAAATCCTTGAAAAAGGAGAAGCGGTATTTATCTATTAAATGGATATAGTGATTCAAGAGGACATATTGTTGAATTGTAAACAATAAAAAATGGAAGGTACAGGGCTTGAACCTGCGACCCCTCGCACGTCAAGCGAGTGCTCTCCCACTGAGCTAACCTTCCATTGATAAAACTATACCATAATACTGAACGAAAGTCCATAAAGAAAATGGGACAGTGGGGACGTTTCATATTGTCCCACATTGTTAAAACTGATACAATGTGGGACAATATGAAACGTCCCCACTGTCCCACTACTTTTAAAAAGAAATAGTACAGATATTTTCCTGGCCATGGCTATATTGTATGGAGGAGGACAGTTTTTCTACAATGAGGGCGGAGAGTTTATCGCCGTCTTTGATTGGGTCGAATTTGTCGCCTCCATAGCGAATCTTCATGATGGATGTATCATCCGCTTCGGCGTGTTCGATGTCGATTTGGATTGGAAATCCTTCCTGATTTTCTCTGAGTTTGATTATGATATTCTGTATTACTATTTCTTCGAATCCCAGAATAATGTGGCGGAGCCTGGAGGGGGCTACCATGGCTTCTCTTCCGAAGACTTCGAGTTTTTGGAGGATGCCTGCATAATCCAGGTCGGGATCCGGTATTTCGATAGAGATCGATTTGAGTCGTTTGATGAATTGGCGGGTCTTTTGTTTGACCGGATGGTTGAAGATCTGGTCAGGCGTGCCTTCTTCGTAGATGATTCCTTCATCCATATAGAAGACGCGGTTGGATACATCCCGGGCAAATTTCATCTCATGGGTGACGATCATCATGGTCATGCCTTCTTCGGCCAGGCTGCGTATGACGGAGAGGACTTCTCCGACCATAGTGGGGTCCAGGGCTGAGGTGGGCTCGTCAAAGAGGATTATATCCGGTTTCATGGCGATGGCTCTGGCGATGGCAATTCGCTGTTTCTGGCCGCCGGAGAGTTCCTCCGGGAAACTGTCTGCCTTGTCTGCCAGGCCGACACGTTCGAGCAGGGCCATTCCCTCCATGCGTGCCTGGTCTTTTGGAATTCCAAGCAGGTCAACCGGGGCTGCCATTACATTTCCGATGATGTTCAGATTGTCAAAGAGGTTAAAGGACTGGAATACCATTCCCATTTTGCGGCGTACCATGTTGATTTTGCATTTGGGATCTGTGATTACCTCGTCATTTACGGTTACGGTTCCCGATGTTGGTTTTTCCAGTTGATTCAGACAGCGGAGCAGAGTGGATTTTCCTGTGCCGGATGGCCCGACAATGGAAATGACATCGCCTTTGTGAATTTCAGCGCAGATATCCTTAAGGGGAGTGACTCCGGGATATTCTTTGCGCAGATGTTCAATCTTGATAAGGGTCATTGGTCCATTCCCCCTTTCTCCGATGCGTCTTTGACTGATTCTAAGGGTTCAGCATATCCTTCGATTCCGGATGAATCAGCTGCCGGGTCATTTGCTTTTTCTCCCTCTGCCTTTGAGTAAGCCTTCGATTTTGTCCCTCTGGCCGATCGGGGATCGATATGATTAAGGAACCATCCGATTGCCAGGGATAGGATCCAGGCCAGGATAAAATAGATGATAGCCGTTGCGATCAGTGGGAAGAAGGCTTCATAGGTCCGGCTTCTTATAATATCGCTCATCTTGGTCAGGTCCTGTATGGCGATGTATCCCACGATTGAGGTGCTCTTAAGCAAGGACACGATTTCCCCGCGGTAAACCGGCAGAAAATGAACGGCTGCCTGGGGGAAAATAAATTTGAAAAAAGTTTGTTTTTCTGAATAGCCCAGGGCAAGAGCAGCCTCTCTCTGCCCCTTGTCGATGCTTTCAATTCCGGAACGCATGATTTCCGAAATATAGGCAGCAGAGTTCAGGCTGAATCCAATGATAGCAACGCTAACAGCCGACAGAAAAGAGTGGGCAAAGATGACATAGTAAAGAATCATGAGCAGAACCACCATAGGTGTCCCCTGGAGCAGCTTTACATATAAATCGCATATTTTGTTGGAAAAGATACTGTCAGCCTTCCGGAACATACAGATTAAAAAAGCAAGAATCGTTCCGAAAAATGCGGATAATAATGTAATCAGACAGGTAACACCGATGCCCTGCAAAATCATTTTCCAGCGGTTTTCCCGAATAAAGTTTTTCTCAAAACTTTCAAGGATGCCTTGGAAGAAGGCCTTTTTACCGGAAGCCCCGGAAGATGAGTCCGCAAGGTCTGAGGCTCTGACGGCCAGGACGGCGCCCGCGGTATAATGAGGCTCGGAAAAATAAACGCTCTCTGCCCTCTCTTCGGTAATGGTGATGCCGGAACTGCCCAGATCAGCTTTTCCTGTTTCGATGGATGGCAGAATCGCGTCAAATCTGCAGTTGAAGATATCCAGTCCATAACCTTTTTCCTTGCAGAAAAGATAAATGATATCAATTTCATAACCTGCCGGTTTCCCCCCGATAATGTAGGAAAATGGTGGGTTTTCTGTTTCGGTGGCCATAATCAGGCGGCCTTTTTTTGCCGGAAGAGATTCCGTGTCCGCGGCTTTCTGCTTGCCTTCATCCTTACTGAACCATTTTTCATCCAGGGATTTCAGGGTTCCGTCTTCCTTGATTTTTTTTATGAATTCACTGAATTCATCACAAAGGGCCTTCCCTTTTTTGTTTTTGGGAAAGGCATAGCCAAATTCGTAAGACTCCATGAAATCAGGAAGATAAGCAACCCGGTCATTGTGGATCATCATATAGCGAAGAACCGGCTCATCGGCGCAGAAACCGTCAATCTTGCCGGCATCGAGAGCAGCGACCATATCTCCATAGCTGTTAAAATACTTGATTTTGGCATTGGGGAGATTGAGTTTGATGGAATGGTCATAAGTCGTTCCGGTTGAAGAACCTATAACTTTCCCGTCATAATCCTGCAAGGTCTTACCTGAGTTTTCTTCGGCCAGATCTTCCGAGCGGACACCCACCACAATTCCCCCATCGCTGACCGGATCGGAGAAAAGAACACTTTCTTCTCTCTCGGGAGTGACATTCAGGGAAGTGGTGAACTCATACCTTCCGGAAACCAGGGCAGGAATTCTGGCTGAAAAATCGACTTCGCCCAATTCAAGATTGTAGCCGTATTCTTTGCAGAATCTCACAACCACATCGATATCGAAGCCTACATTTTTTTCATCTTTTATATAGGAAAATGGCTCATCGGTGGAGGTGGTCACCACATGGATGGTGCCGTTCTTACCGTCAAGGCCGGACATGTCCACTACTTTTTTGCTCTCATCTGTTCCGAACCAGATGGAATCAATCTCATCATAGGTCCCGTCTTCTTTGATTTTCTTAAGAAATGCATTCAGCTGATCGCACAGTTTTTTCTCATCAGCATCATCCTTGCGGAAGGCAAAAGAATACTTATTATTTGTCAGTCTTCCCTTAATGTAATCAATCTGGGGCTGCACGGCGTGAATACGTCTCAGAGCCGGCTCGTCTCCCAGAAAAGCGTCAATACTGCCATTGATGAGGGCAATATTCATATCAGGATACCCGCTGTAATAGAAGTATTCACTGTCAGGGAAAAACTTAAAGCTTTCGGCTTCCATGTTTGTGCCTGTGAGGATACCGATTTTCTTTCCGTTATAATCGGAGTACTCGACTTTTTTTATCGGTTTGGACTTCGCTGCTTTCCTTCTTTCAGCCTTGCCCGGCCCATAGACAAAGATCAGACCAAGGACAATGATCAAGCTTACTATGAGAATTATCCGGTCGGTTTTCTTTAACTGTTTCACGATAGGTCTCCAATCTTATACATTAGAGGGCTGCCTCCTGCGGTATGCGGCGGATTATTTTACGTTCCACTCCAGGAGGGTAGCCAGGAATTTTCTTAAAGAGGAGCTTTGGGGTGCAGCAAAAAGCTGGTTGCTGCTCCCGTATTCCAGGATTTTTCCATCATGTAAAAACATGGTTTTTTCACAGGCTTTCCTGGCAAATCCCATCTCGTGGGTGACAATGATGAAATTCCTTCCTTCTTCTTTCAGTTCCTGAATCATGTCAAGGACTTCAATGGTATACTCGGGATCCAGGGCGCTGGTAGGCTCGTCAAGAAGGAGAAGGGAAGGATTGGGAGCAATAGCCCGGGCGATGGCAATCCGCTGGCTTTGCCCGCCGGAAAGCTCAAAGGGGTATTTGCCGGATTCCTGTCCCAGACCGAAACGGTCCAGAAGGGCAGCGGCTCTTGCCTCGGCTTCCTCCTTTTTGTAATCATGGACTTTGATTAGTGGCATGGTGATGTTTTCCATGGCGGTCAGGTGTTTCAAAAGTCCGTTTTGCTGAAATACAAATCCCAGTTGTCTGCGGTATCGAAGCCGGTCCGAAGATCGTTTTCCGCAGGAAATGCCATCCAGCAGGACCTGACCGGAGCTGGGCTCCAAAAGGCAGGCGATAATCCGCAAAAGGGTGGATTTTCCGCCTCCGGAGGATCCGATAACGGCCAGGGTGGTGAAATCATCCTCAAAATCAATCTGATCCAATACTGTTCTCTGGCCGAATTTTTTGACCAGATGATCCAATTTAATTCTCATAGCCGAATCTCCTTTCCAGCCATTCACTGAAATAGGTTATTGGCAGTGTCAGCAGTAGATAAAGGGCTGCCAAAAGGAAATAGCACTCAAACAGTTTGAAATTCAAAGAACTGATTTCACGTACGGTATGGGCCAGTTCTGTCAGCGCAATAACCGACAGAAGGGAGGAATCCTTGATAATGGAGGCAAATTGCCCTGTCAGAGCCGGAATAGTCCGGGCTAGCATCTGGGGGAAAATAATCTCACGGAATATACCGATCCGGTCAAGTCCGATGGCCATGCCGATCTCAATCTGCTGCTGTTCCATGGACAGATAGCTTCCGCGGATGATTTCCGAGATATAGGCACCTTCGAAGACCGAGAGAATCAGGATGCCGGATACAATCTCATTTTCAATCCCCCAGGCTGTGCCGATAATGTAATAAAAGAGGTAAATCTGGGCCAGGAGGGGTGTTCCCCGGATCAGCTTTACATAACCGATAAAAAAATATCGGATGAGAAGGATGCGGCTGTTATGTCCTGCAGCACTGATGATACCGATCAAGAGACTGAGGACAAGACTGGATACACTGATGATCAAAGTCATTTTAAAACCCTGTCCCAATTTGTAGGAGACACCGGGAAGAAATGAATAATCTAAAGTGACATCAATCTTTTTCAGAGAATGGATCACCAGAATAGTTACGGAGCCAGTGATGATGGCTATGTTCAATAAGGCCTTGAAGATCGGTGTTTTTTCGTTTTTATTTTGTATAAAGATGTTTAATAGCGGGCGAAAGAACTTCATGACCGAACCCTTAAAGATTATTTATACTGGTCTTCAAGGTCAAAGAACCACTGGAAACCATTTTTAGCAAACTCGTCTTTCTTGCCGGGCATGTATTTCTCACCAAGCTCATCCAATTTGCCGCTTTGATAATAATCCTTGATAAAGGCATTCAGCTCGTCAACCAGCTCCTTGTTCCCTTCTTTTACAGCGATACACCAGCCGCCTGTCTCAGCCTTTGACAGGGAGATACATTTGGTCTTGTCAGGATTCTCATCATTGTAGTTGGTGCAGGTCAGCTCGTCATAGATAAAACCATCGGCTTTGCCCTGCAGAACTTCATTGATACAGGCGCTTTCATCGGATAATCTTTTCTTATTTGCCTTGGGGAAGAAATCATCTGCATAAATAGCGCCTACCGTACCTTCTTTTACGGCGATTGTAATGTCTTCGGAGTCGAAGTCCGCATCGGTCTCAGCTTTTGTCTTGCTTGAAGCCAGGATGGCGATTTTTGCCAGGGCATAGGGATCGGAAAAATCCACTTCTTCATCCCTTTCCGGAGTATAGGACATAGCAGAGATGACGACATCGGTTTTTCCGGTCTTCAGAGCCGGGATCAGTCCGTCCCATGCGGTGTCGCTGATTTCTACATTGTAACCGTTAGCTTTGCCGAAGTCCTTAATCAGGTCCACATCGACACCGGTAGGATTGCCGGCATCATCTTTAAAATCAAAAGGAGGATAGGCAAGTTCAATGGCTACACGAAGCGTCTTGCTGTTTTCGGAAATCGTGCTTCCTTCGGCGTCTGCAGCCGTTGCCTGACCTTCCCCATCGGATGTCTTGTTTTCCGTACCGCTTGAACCACAGGCGCAAAGAGAAAAGAGAACTGTCAGGGCCATAACAAGCGCCAGAATACTTTTTATGCTTTTTTTATTCATTATTGAAACCTCCTTAGATAAGTGACATTCCACCGGGATTGAACAGGAATCTCTTCGGAATTATTGATGACTAACAAAAAAATTATAGCACTGCACTATGTTGCTTTCAAGGAATTCACCAACTTCTTCCTTGGATATTTCCGTCGTGAGAGTTTGCGTTTTTATCGGACTTTTGCCGGAGGAAGAGGAAGACCTCTGTCCTTTTTATGAGCAAAGAGAAAAAGGGACCTTCTTAACAGGCTCATTTTATCGAACATAAACAAGATGAGTCATAAGAGAAGGTCCCTGCCGATTTTAGAATCAAAAACTTTGCATCAGAATATTAGCATCAGATTCTTTACTTTTAATTCTTTTCATAAAAATCTTAACATCAGAATCCGTCAGCGCCAACGGTTTCTCCGGAAACAGCATCTCCTGATCCGCTGCCGGAGGACATGGTATAGATATAGTGGTCTTTAAGGACAAAGTTGTAACTGCCGTTTACCTTGCATTTGGTATAGTAACCCACATCACCGAACATGTCCTTTTTGCCATACCAGTCTGTCCCGTAGGCCTTGTTGATATGATAGGTGCCGGAGGTAAGGTGGATGGTTGCACTGCCGCCTTTCTTGACAAAAATACGGGCGACCAGTTTGTCATTGCTGTTATACATTTTTATATAATTGTGAAGAATACCTGTGTTTTTAAATGTGAGAGAGACGGAAGAAGATTGATAATCGTCATCCTGGAACATAATCGATTTGTTCGGTGTGTCCTTCTTACACTTCTTCATCTTTTTCTTGGAGTCTTTGAAATCTCCCAGTTTCTCATAGGCTTTATAGGCCTTGTAGTAGTTTTCCGAAGCATAATACTTCTCTGCTTCGGCATAATCAATCTGGTTTTTGCTCTCTTCCAGGAGGTCGGTCCATCCGGGATAGGGATTGACAGGATATTCATTCAGGATGGCATAGGCTCCTTTATAATCTCCGGCGTCTGCCTTTGCCTTGGCATCCCTGTACAACTTCACACTTCGACATGCCAGACCTCTGTCCGGGGCATCTTTGAAGTTTCCCAGAGAGCTAAAAATCTTGTCGGCTTCTTCCAGGCTGGCATCGTCGCCCTTTTCCTGAAGCTCGGCGGCTTTCAGATAATCTGTACATTTCTGGGCCAGATCGGCGGCATCTTTATATTTGTCAGCCGCCTTGAACAATTCAATGGCCTCCTCATAATGGTCCTGTTCCAGTTCCATAGATGCCTTGCAGTAATTTGCCGCCAGGTCAGAATCCTTATAATCAAGGAGACTTTCAAATATATAGGTTGCTGTCTGCAGATCATCTCCGGAAGCCATACCCTCGGCTCTTTCGTAGTAATTGCTTCGGATATCGTTAATGTCCTTCTGCAGATCCTTATCCTTGATCGTATAGTCTGAAAAGTCTTTTGCCAGCTCGGCTCCTTTTTCAAAGTTGGAGTTTTTCATTTCTTCAAACACACCACAGATTTTGGATAATTTTGAACCATTGTGGTACATGCCGGCTTTATGAAAGCTTTTCTGAGCTTCTGTATACTTTTGTTGGTGGAATGAATCCACACCGGCCTTGTAATTCTTCTTCAAGGTCTGGAACCAGATAAGAAGACCTGCAGCAGCGATGAGAAGAATCGAAATAAGGGCAATAACAATACCAAGTGTTTTTTTAGACTTCTTTGGCGGATTGCCACCGTAATTCGGACCTCCCGGTGGATACATGTTGGGGTTGGCGTCAGGTTTTACGCCGGGACCGCGGGGGTCCATGTTGCGATTCATGCCTGGGGTCATGCCAGAATCCTGGGGGCCCATGATGTGATTCATGTCTGGGGGTGTACCGGGGCCATGGGGGCCCATATTGCGATTCATGTCGGGAGTCTCGCTGTGGTCCGGTCCGGACTGCCCCAAATCTCTGTCAGGCTGACCTGGAGAGGCCGTTACGGTCTGGTCTAGCTGTCTGTCCGGATAATTCCGTGAAAACTGTCCATTTTGCGTTCCTTCCATCTGGATTCGCCTCCTTTCCGTCAAAACGTTTCATTGTCTTATTAAAAAAACGGGTTCCGGAATATAGAATTTCTCTATATATCTTAACTATAATATACCCTTACCAGGATAAAGTGACAAGCATAAAAATGTAGTTAAAACCAGGATTTTATGTAAAATAACAGGGGATTCATTACACCATTTAAATGTTTTTGTCCTCGGAAGGGAAATCATGCTATAATATGAAATCAGATGAAAGCAATGAAGATGGAGAAAAAATTGAATTTTATACAAAACTATGACAGAGCTCAGAATATTTTCAGTGATCTGATCGAACAATTTCTGCAAGCCGGCATCCCTCTGCCCCGCAGACAGATTGACAGGACACTCTATCTGACCCGGGCATCGACAAGGCTTGGCAGCTGTAAAAAAGAGAATGGAATCTACAGGATCAGCCTTTCGGTATATATCCTTAAAGACGAAAAAACAGTCAGAAATACTCTGGCCCACGAATTGGTTCACACCTGCAGAGGATGTATGAATCACGGGGCCAACTTCCGGAGAATCGGACATCAGGTAGAAAATATGCTGGGAATCTCTGTAAATCGAACCGCAAGCAGGGAAGAAAGTGAACAATCCGGAATCAGGGATGCCTACAGGCAGAAAGTTCGATATGAAATCCGGTGCATAAAGTGCGGAAATAGCTACTACCGGCAGAAGAAATCAGCCCTTGTGAAGAATCCGGAACGTTACCGCTGCGGCAAATGCGGAGGACGACTTTACGTGGAAGAAGTATAGGAGGAAAGGAGTAATAGATGGCATCAGATCGCAATGACTATAATTATTACAGGAATAATTATAGAGATGATACTAATAATAATGATACTTGTAATAAGGAAAGGATTCAGGGATCTCCACAGGATTATTACGCAGATAATCCCCGGCCCTGGGAGCAAAGTTCCGGAATCCGCGGGGCAAACCCTAGTCAGGACCGGCAACATCGACATGAGGCAGAGGGACGTCTTGGTGGTCAGCTATGGGAGAAGAACAGGCAGGAAACCATGGCGGGGAGGCAGATGGAAAACCGTCAGGCTTGGCAGGACAGGCCGGACAATCAGCAGGGAGCCTGGGAGCAGAATCGTCCGGACCCGCGACAGACCGGAAAACGTCAGGACTGGCAGGACGGCCGGCAGCGCCCCTGGGAACAGAACCGCCCGGACCCGCAACAGGCAGGAAACCCCGTATACCCTCCACAAGAGGATCAGCCGGAAAAGAACTTTTCCGGCAAGCCTTTTTTGATGGGAGCCGCAGTTGCCATCCTTGCAGCGATTTTTGCACTTGGAGGGGTTCTGTTCTTCCGCAACTTCGGCAGCCATAAGAAAGCAGGAGGAAGCGGCTCAGCGGTTCCGCCTGAAAATATCTCTGTAGCAGGAAAAACCGTTACGAAGGTCGATGATTATTCCCGCACAGAAAGGGTCTATGATGAAAATGGCAATCTGCTCAAGTATACATGGGCTCCTCTGGATGGGACATCCGGGTATTGGACAGATTATAGCTATGATGAGAATGGAGTAGAAACCGGTTATATCGAGTACTATTTAAACGGAGATGTTAAAAATAGCGGAGAATCTGAGCAGGACGGACAGGGACATATAGTAAAATGGAATTATTATGATGCCAGCCATGCTCTCACCGGTTACAGGCAGGCCGAGCTGGACGGTAAGGGAAATGCCATCAAATGGAATATTTTTAAAGCGGACGGGACTCCGGACGGATATCAGGAGACTGAATATGATGCAGATGGTAAAAAAACAAAATCTACAGATTATTCCAACGACGGGAAAAAGGAGTATTGCTCCTGGTATACTGCATCTGAAATGGTTTATCGGGGTGAAAGCTATGATAATAATGGTGGCATAAGCTATTCTTATGAATATGAATATAATTCAGACGGCATATGTATTAAAGAAAAAAGCACGAATTCTTATATCGGAGTAGGAGATGAGGTAACCGAATACGATGAAAGAGGGTACATTTCAAAGAATACAGAAATATATGGAGACGTCGTAAAAGGATACAAGACCTATGAGATTGATGATAAGGGGCACATTTTAAAAGAAACCGCATACCATCCTGACGACACAATCAGCTATACGGTTTCCTATACATATGATAATCAGGACCTCCTTGTGAAGGCAGAAAAAGCCATTGACGATGGAACGGTTTATGAGAAAAAAGAATATGAGTATCATAAGGGCTTGCTGTCTAAAATAACAGAACGAAATTCAAAAAATGTCCTGGAAAGCATCGAAGAATATGATGAACATCTGAATGAGATATCGCGAATTTACTATTATGATGGAAAGCTCTCATCCACTTATGAGAGTGAATTTGACCAGAATGGAAATAGAACGAAGGAAACCTATTATAATGGGGAGGGAAAAGTCATCAACTCTATCAAGGAGTATGATAAAGATAGCTATAATTATAAGAAAGAAAGCCACTTTACCGATACGGGTGCTCCCGATGGTTACTCTACCTTTGAGTACAATGATTTCAACAGGCAAAAACGAAAAAACAGATATGATAATAAGGGAAATCTGACAGAATATACAGAATATGAGTATGACGACAGAGGCCATGAGATAAAAAGCACAACCCGCAATCCGTCGGGAGAGATCCTGTCCGAAAACGAAACCGTCTATAACGACATGGATGAAAGAATTGAAGCAACCAATCGTGGAGAGGGGGGCAAACTGGCCTCTCGAACTCAATACGAATACGATGAGTACGGCAACCAGATTAAAAGCAGTTATTATAATGAAAATAATCAGCTGTCTTCACGTACAGAATCCGAATATGATCAGTATGGAAATGAGATTAAGACAACCACTTATGGTAAGGAAGGCTCTTTCTCTTCATGGGTTAAGCGGGAGTATGACAGCGCCGGACACAAAAGAAAAGAGACAAGGAAGTACTCTTTTGACGACACGGAAAAAGTAACCAGGTACGACGTAGACGGAGACGAGATTCCCTAAG
>CADBME010000185.1 GCA_902795715.1 uncultured Lachnospiraceae bacterium
TAAAGATAATAACAAGTGGGCCCTTATGGCCCCTGATCTTGTAAGGCTCCGCCATCTCTTCACACAATGGCAGGAAGAGATGGCGGACGGGGGGGGCTGTTACATAAACAGTAATCCCGGATCGGCAGGATTTCTTGTTTCAATACATGAAATCCTGCCTTTTTTTCATAAAAATGATTATTTTACTGGACATGTTCTCTGCGAAAAACTAAAATGTATTATATAGTACAGCATATGATTATGGATGTGCCATGTGGACAGGGTAGAATAAAAATCCGGGTTCCGGCTTGAAGAGGATAGGGATATGACGTATTCGATCATCGGTATTCTGGCGACAATTATATTACTGATCAGCAACCGGGAGCTTTTCCGGGGCGCAGACAAGAGGGAACTTACCAGGACTCAGCTTTGCTATCGGAGTTTTCTTGTTGGCGTCCTGGCTTATTACATAACCGATATGCTTTGGGGAATTCTCGAATCCCACCGGCTAACCGCCATTCTTTATGCTGATACGGCCATTCATTTTATCACCATGGCCGCTGCGGTCATGCTCTGGACCCGCTATGTCATTTCCTATCTGGGGGAGAAAAATGCCTTTGCCAGCTTTCTTTCCTATGCCGGACAGTTCTTTCTGACCTTTGAAGTAATTGTCGTCATGGTCAATTTTTTCCGGCCCCTTCTTTTCTGGTTCGATGAAAGCGGGTCCTATTATGCCGGCACGGCAAGGTATGTAACCCTGGCTATCCAGATTATACTTTTTGTACTGACCTCTGTTTATACACTGTGGATTACATCAAACACAGAAGGGGTAGTCAAACACCGTCACCTGACTGTAGGACTCTTTGGCATTTCCATGGCCCTTTGCATCGGTATACAGGTCTTTTATCCCCTGTTGCCCTTCTATGCTATTGGATATCTGCTGGGCACCAGCCTTCTGCATACCTTTGTCATGGAGGATGAGAAGGAGGAATACCGAAGGGAACTGGAGGAGGCTATCGAGCGGGAAAAGCTGCAGAGGATCGAGCTGTCGGAAAGCAGGGAAGCCCTTAGGGATGCTCTTGCTTTGGCAGAAGATGCCAACAAGGCAAAAACGACCTTCCTTTCCAACATGAGCCATGAAATCCGCACCCCCATGAACGCCATCATCGGCCTTAACAGTATTGCCATGAATGACCCTGAGATAAGTGATCAGGTCAGGGAATATCTGCAAAAAATCGACGACTCCGCCCGGCATCTGCTCAGTATCATCAATGACATTCTGGATATGAGCCGGATCGAATCCGGAAGAATGACCATCAATCATGAGGAATTCTCCTTTAAAGAAGGTTTGGAACAGGTCAATACCATCATCAGTGGTCAGTGCAGGGAGAAGGGACTGGAATATAACTGGCAGATCAAGGGGCCTGTTGATGATTATTTTATCGGCGATATCATGAAACTCAAACAGGTCCTGATCAACATCCTGGGCAACGCGGTTAAGTTTACGCCGGAGGGAGGAAAAATCACCTTTGTCATCGAGGAGAGTGTCCGGCTCAATGGAAAAGCAAGCCTGAAGTTTGTAATCAGCGATACCGGAATCGGGATAAGCGATGAATATTTGCCCCACATTTTTGAGGCCTTTACCCAGGAAGATTCCTCTGCTACAAACCGATACGGAAGTACGGGACTTGGCATGCCGATTACAAAGAGCATAGTGGAACTGATGAACGGTCATATTGAAGTGGAGAGTCAGAAGGGTAAGGGATCTGTTTTCACGGTTACCGTAACCCTCGATATGTCGGACAAAGAAAGTATCCCGGCGGAAGAAAAGAAGGAAGTCACGGAAAAAGGAGAAATCACGGAAAAGAAAGAAATCTCAGAAGAGAAGGAGATCTCAGAGGAGAAGGCAGGGAATCTGAAAGGTAAGCGGATACTTCTGGCGGAAGATGTCGCTGTCAATGCCGAAATCATTCATATGATTCTGTCCATGAAAGAGATGGAAACCGAACTGGCGGTGAACGGAAAGATAGCCGTGGAAATGTTTGAGAGCAGGCAGCCGGGTTATTATGACGCTGTCCTCATGGATATGCGCATGCCGGAGATGGACGGACTCGAAGCCACAAGACGAATCCGGTCCATGGACAGGGCCGACGCGAAAACTGTACCCATCATTGCCTTGACCGCCAACGCCTTTGCCGAAGATGTTCAGCGAAGTATGCAGACAGGTCTTAACGCCCACCTGAGCAAACCGGTGGAACCGGAAGCCCTCTTCCAGACATTGGAAGACCTGATAAAGGGATAAATAAAGTGAAAAGAACCGTCCCGGGCTTGTTCGATTGCAAAATAAGGCCGCCGCATTTTTCTGCGGCGGCCATCATCTATTTTTAAAAAGTCTTTTTAAATGATCAAAAGGAAGATCAGGACAAGGTCAGCTCTTCCGGAAAGATGCCATCCTCTTTTTTATCCGGGAAGAGAGAACTGCCGTAGTTCATGATGAAGTGGGCTTCAAAGGCGGCCTGTGCATCATAGAACTCATCCATCTTGTCATCGAGAGCATCGATGAATTCCTGATAATTGTCTGTAGTCAGCTCATCAAGTTCTTCCTCCGTATAGAGGTCATCGTCGTAATTCCTTCGAATGAATTCACGGATAAACTCCAGGAAGGCACTGTTATAAACCTCTCTGGTGTAGAAGAGAATCTGATCAACATCGACATCTTCCTTCTTCAGTTCCTGGTAGAGCTTGTAGTAGTTTTCATTCTCCATGCCCAGGAAGGCCAGAGAATGAGTTACCATGTACTCGTCCTTCTGGAAGAGAGAAAGATATCCGAACAGATACATGAGCTGGCGGAATGTCGCTACAAATTCCGAAGGATCATAGGTGATGTGGAAGGATGCGTAGCTGAACTTAACCCGGTAGAGAGCTTCCGTAATCAGCTTGCGAACGGATATCTCCTTGAAGGGTCCCGGAATCTGAATCTTATCTACATCAAAGGATGTGATGGTGAGCTGCTCGATAAAGCGAGCCAGGGTAACCCTGCATGCGTGATACTCGGAATAGGCATTCATATAAATAAAGAAATCCTGCCTGTCCTCGATATCACACTTTATGAAATCATAAAAATGTGTAAACTCATGGAAGAGGATGAACTTGATATAGTTCTCGGAATAAAGATGGAATCTGGGGTTCAGATGGAGGATATATTCCCCTCTCAGAAGCTCAAATAAATCGAAACTTCCCTCTACATACTCATCCGTATCGTAGCAGACATCGGTAATCTTCACATCTTCATCTATATCATATTTTTCCTTGTATTCATCCCAGAGGTTGTTAATCTCAGCAAGTGTCATGATCAGTCCTCTATAAATATATGAAAAGACGCTGAATTCGAACCGGTCCGGATGTTTTTTCCTTTCGGACAGGTTCTGACTTCATACAAAATACTGTGGTAATAATAAACTATATGAGATTCCCGGTACAAGTTATGGGAAAGGAAAATATCTTCACGAAACCATACTTATACAGATTTATTATAACCTGAGCCAAAAAAAATAACAAGGAAAAAACTGTAGTTTTCCTTGTTATATACGAAAAAATATTGTTCTTTTCAAGGTGGGGTCATTCCTAATCCAGATCATCAATCCTCCGATAATAAAAGAAGGCCTGGGCGAAAAGATCTCCGGAGGAAAGGTCTTCTTTGGATACCCAGTTGCCCCACTCGGAAGTTCCCCGGCGGGGGAGCTTGTGGGGATCCAGAAGCAGGTATTTATCCCTGGAAGGACTGTAGGAAACAATAGCCCCGTAATGGCCGGGAAGATAGACGATCGCGGTATCTCCGGAACCCAGTTTTTCCTGAAGGGATTCAAAGGAATCATCACTTCCGTCATAGGCAAATCCATACTTATATCCGAAATGCTCGGCAGCCACATGGAAGAAGCCGCTGTCCGTGCCAAAGTCTTCTATGCGATATCCTTCCTCAGCGGCAAAAGCTCCAATCTCAAATACATCAGGGAGCTGTCCTGTGACAGAGTAGATGGCATTAAAGGTTGCCAGTGCTCCGCATCCGGAAGTGGAGTAGTTACCGTGTTCCACCTTTTCTTTTTTTCCTTTTCCGTAATGGTAGTGAGCCCATTCCGGATCGTACTGGCAGAAGCAGCGAAGGGCATTCCCCTTGATTGCTTTTCTAGTCCTGAGGAGTCTCCATGATGTATACCGGTCAGTTGCGCTTCTTTTCAGTACCAGGCCCCGGCTTTCCTCGAGAGCCAGATATTTTCCTGTGCTTTGCTCCACGATCCGATAGGCATTTTCTTCCCGGATCAGAACAAAGGAACCTGCATGATCTTTACCGACCCAGCGAATCTCAGCCTGGTCTTTAGCTCCGGCAGGATCAACAGCCATGGCTTCCTCATCGGGAAGGCTGATACCCAGATAGAGTTTGCTGGAATTATTCATGATATGATAGGCATTGTTTCCAATATAGGTGAATTCGTATGTGCCGGACCGATTCTGTATGAAGGAGTCGCTCATGACATCGCCAAAGAAAAGGTTGGAAGAGTCCACAGCCTCTATCTTGTCCGCATACATTTCCATCCTGTACTTGCCGTCGGCGATTACCTGTTTGTCCCGCCCGTCATATTCCAGACCGCTTCCCTCGAATTCATCCTTTGTCACATAGCCATAGCGGGTCTTTTTTTTCTTTTTATACTTTACCTCGTACCAGGAACCATCCCGTCCTATACCTACGACACCCTCAAAGTCAGGAATAAAATCCACAACCTGACCGGAAGGCTCATCGTATACAGTCATACCGTGACGGGCGACCATATAGATGTTGTCCGTTGTCCTTTCATAGGCATGCTCATAGGCTGAGACATGGCTGGGACAGAGAAGACAGGCCAGGCCAAAACCAAGCAGGGAAGTCCGGATAAGAGAGACGATGATTTTTTTATAATTATAATCTTTTAAACTCTTATTAAACAAAGAATCCTCCGATCTTGATTATTTGCAAAAAAGCTGCAGTGTCAAAACAGAAGGATTATAACATAAAAAGAGCTGTTTTAAAAGGCTTTTTTGTGCGGAATCCTTTGGCAGCTTATTCCTTCGGTTGACCATGGCCTTATAAAGATGGTATAATATTTGAATGATTATTTGTTAATCTCTGTCTCAGCAGCAGGGTGCGACAGAAAGGAGGGATGGTATGCTGTTCTGGAAAATCGACGACGAAACAATTCGATGTCTGATCAATCGGGAGGAGATCGGACAGATGGGCTATGACCTGGATACTCTTTCAGAAGATCATATGCTGATGGATGAGTTTCTTGATGCTATTGTGACACATTCCAAGAATTATCTCAACTGGAATACGGAAAATGGTATTCAGACTTATGCTGCCAGTCCGCTTCCCTCAGATCAGTTTCTGATTACCATCAGCTGCACCTATGCAGATGAAATGATAGATAAGGATCTGGACCAGATCCGAAAGATGACCAACGCCATGGCCAGCAAAATAACGGAAGAAAGGATCGATAAAATCTACTCTCTAACCGGCGAAGAGAAAGAAGAGGCATTCCGTGAA
>CADBME010000186.1 GCA_902795715.1 uncultured Lachnospiraceae bacterium
CCGATCAGCGGATAAGAAAGCACTACAGCCTGGTCTGTGTAGGACGGATCAGAAAGAATCTCCTGGTATCCGACGACAGAAGTGTTGAAAACCAATTCACATACCCTGTCTTTTTCCGCCCCGAATCCGATTCCGTAATACTGACTTCCATCCTCCAGAATCAACTTTCTGTCGGGTCTCATCTCTCCTCACTCCTCTTTTGTGCTGCTTTAATGAATTCCCGGAATACCGGGTGGGGCCTGTTTGGTCTGGATTTGAATTCCGGATGATACTGAACTCCAAGATAAAAAGGATGGTCTTCAAGTTCTACGGTCTCCACCAGACATTGATCCGGAGAGAGGCCGGAAAGACACAATCCCTTCTCTGTAAGAATCTCCCGATAATCATTGTTGAACTCATAGCGGTGACGATGCCTTTCCCGGATTTCCCGGGCCCCGTAACATTTTTCCATCAGAGTTCCCGGCAGGATCTGACAGGGATAACTGCCAAGGCGCAGGGTCCCTCCTTTATCCACCTGGTCCGACTGACCGGGCATGAAATCAATGACCCTGGAAGCAGAGGCATCATGGAATTCACCGGAACATGCATCTGCAATCCCTGCGACATTTCTGGCAAATTCAATCACGGCAATCTGCATGCCAAGGCAGATGCCAAGATAAGGGATTTTTTTCTCTCTGGCATGGCAGGCTGCCAGAATCATTCCCTCTACGCCCCGGTCTCCGAAGCCTCCGGGAACCAGGATTCCATCAACCCTGGATAATCGTTCGCTGAAACTATCTTCCTGAAGTTCTTCCGAATTGATCCAGTCGATCTTCACATGAGTATCATTGGCAAATCCTGCGTGAGTCAACGCTTCCGCAACGGACAGATAGGCATCGTGAAGCTGGACATATTTCCCGACCAGGCCTATACAGATCTCTCTGTCAAGACCCTGAATCCGGGCGACCAGGTCTTTCCATTCTCTAAGATCCGGCAGAGGAGCAGAAATCCCCAGTTCCCGGCATACAACCTCAGAGAACCGGCTCTTCTCCAGCATCAGAGGAGCCTGGTAGAGATTGTCCATGGTCCGGTTTTCGATGACACAGTCTTCTTTGACATTGCAGAACATGGAAATCTTCCTGAAAATACTCTCCTCCAGTGATTCATTGCATCGAAGGACAATGATATCCGGCTTGATGCCCATACCCTGGAGTTCCTTTACGGAGTGCTGGGTCGGTTTGGACTTGTGCTCCCCGGAACCGTGCAGATAGGGAACCAGAGTCACGTGGATAAAGAGACTGTTTCCGGCTCCCTGTTCAAGAGAAATCTGCCTGACTGCCTCGAGGAATGGCTGCGATTCTATGTCCCCGATGGTGCCGCCGATTTCCGTAATAACAATATCTGCATCGGTTTCCTGTCCGGCCCGGTATACAAATTCTTTGATTTCATTGGTTATATGGGGAATCACCTGAACGGTCGAGCCCAGGTATTCTCCCCGTCTCTCCTTGTTCAGAACATTCCAGTAGACCTTGCCGGAAGTGAGATTGGAATACCTCGTCAGGTCTTCATCGATAAAACGTTCGTAATGGCCCAGATCCAGATCGGTCTCTGCCCCGTCTTCTGTGACATAGACCTCGCCATGCTGATAAGGACTCATGGTACCCGGATCTACATTGATATAGGGATCCAGTTTCTGGGCAGCAACCTTCAGGCCTCTGGCTTTGAGCAATCGGCCCAGGGATGCTGCGGTGATTCCTTTTCCCAGACCGGATACGACCCCTCCGGTCACAAATATGTATTTTGCCATAGCCTGATTCTCCTTACAGTTTCCGGATTCTTTCCATAGCCTCTGCGGTTTCTTCCCGGCTGCCGAAGGCTGTCAGTCGGAAATAATGCTCACCACCGGGTCCGAATCCGGATCCGGGTGTGCCCACTACCTTAGCTTCCGAGAGCAGATAATCGAAAAACTCCCAGCTGGTCATCTTTCCCGGTGTCCTCAGCCAGATATAGGGAGCATTGACTCCTCCGAAGACTTCATAGCCTGCACTTTTTAGTCCTTCAAGAATAATCTCCGCATTTTTCATATAATAAGCAATCTGGTCTTTGATCTGTTTCCTTCCTTCTTCCGAATATACAGCCTCCCCGGCCCTCTGTATGATATAGGGAGCACCATTATATTTGGTCCCATGCCGTCTGGCCCACAGAGGCCATAATTTGTGCCCGCCCGTTTCCAGATTCTGCGGGACTACCGTAAAACCCAGTCTCAATCCCGTAAAGCCGGCCGTTTTCGAGAAGGACCGAAATTCGACAGCGCAGTCTTGCGCACCGTCACACTCGTAGATGGAGTGAGGGATATCCGGCTGGGAAATGTATGCCTCGTAGGCTGCGTCGTAAAGGATTACACTGTCATGCTCATTGGCATAATCCACCCACTTCTGCAAAATATCTTTTGTCATCACGGCCCCGGTAGGATTATTGGGAAAACAAAGGTAAATCAGGTCGGGCACCTGGTCCGGAAGTTCCGGAATAAAATCATTTTCCCTGCTGCAGGGCATATATATTACATTCTCAAAACTCTCTTTGGCCGGATCATAAGCTCCGGTTCTCCCGGCCATCACATTGGAATCCACATAAACAGGATAGACGGGATCACAGACAGCAATTCTGTTATCCTCTCCGAATATTTCCTGGATATTTCCGCAGTCACATTTGGCTCCGTCGGAGATGAAGATCTCATCCGGAGAAATCCGGCAGCCTCTTGCTATATAATCTTTTTCTGCTATGGTCTCCCGCAGGAAATCATAGCCCAGATCCGGAGCATAGCCCCGAAATGTCTCATCCTGCCCCATCTCATCCACGGCATCATGCAAAGCTTCAATGATTTTGGGAGCAATAGGCCTGGTAACATCTCCGATACCCAGCCGTATAATCCTTGCTTCAGGATGAGCTTCCTTATATTCACTGACTTTATTGCCGATTGTTGAAAAGAGATAGTTGCCCGGAAGTTTTAAATAATTACTGTTAATTTTTGCCATAGTATTTCTCCTATTTCCACTCCATCGTGTATCCCATCAAATCCCGGTCCACCGCTTCAGCTGCCTTTCGTCCTTCTGCTATGGCCCAGACTACAAGGGACTGGCCCCTGTGCATATCACCCGCAACATAAACTCTTTCTCTGGATGAAGCATAGGCATCCTCTCCGGTTTTAACATTGGACCGGGCATCTGTTTCCACCGCAAAGGCCTCCGTCACATACTTCTGGCTGCCCAGAAAACCGGCTGCAATCAGGACAAGCTGAGCGGGAATGACGCGTTCTGTTCCTTCCACCGCTTTCATCTGCATTCTCCCTGTTTTTTCATCCTTATGAGACTCCAGTGAAACCAGTACTATTTCCTTTAGAAAGCCCTTCTTATCTTTTCTGAATTCCTTTACTGTCGTCTGATAGATTCTGGGATCCGAGCCGAACAGAGAAATAGCCTCCTCCTGGCCGTAATCCGTCTTCAGTACTCTGGGCCACTCAGGCCAGGGATTTGAGGAAAGTCTTTCCCGGGGAGCTTCTGGCATCATTTCAAGCTGGGTCACACTTTTTGCTCCCAGGCGGATGCAGGTGGCCACACAGTCATTTCCTGTATCGCCTCCTCCGATGATAACCACGTCCTTCCCTTCTGCGAGACTGACCGGTCTGCTTTTAAAATCACTGTCAAGCAAGGCTTTTGTCACTTCAGATAGAAAGTCCACAGCAAAACGGATGCCTTTGGCATCTCTTCCCGGCACCTGGATATCTCTAGGCTGAGAAGCGCCACAGGCCAGAATGACACGGTCATAGTCTTCCATCAAGTCATCCGCGGCCAGGTCTTTCCCGACGTCGGTATTTAAGACAAAACGCACTCCGGCCGCTTCCATCAGCCGCACTCTCCGGTCAATCAGCCTTTTATCCAGCTTCATATTGGGAATTCCGTAACGCAGGAGTCCTCCCACCCGGTCATGTCTCTCATATACAGTTACCAGGTGTCCTCTCCTGTTCAGAAGCTGAGCTGCTGCAAGGCCGGAAGGTCCGCTTCCCACAACGGCCACCTTTTTGCCGGTACGCACATAAGGTTTCTCTTCCTCAACCAGTCCGTTGGCAAAGGCATATTCAATGACCGCCTTCTCATTTTCTTTGGTCGTTACCGGCTGATCTTTCAGACCACATGTGCAGGCAGCTTCACACAGGGCGGGACAGACACGGCTTGTGAATTCCGGAAAACTGTGGGTTACCGATAACCTGCGATAGGCAGCTTCCATACGTCCACGGTAGACCAGGTCATTCATCTCGGGGATCAGATTATGAAGGGGGCATCCCGATGCCATTCCGGAAATCATGACCCCGGCCTGACAGAAGGGAATCCCGCAATCCATGCATCGGGCTGCCTGTTTAATA
>CADBME010000187.1 GCA_902795715.1 uncultured Lachnospiraceae bacterium
CGGCTTCCGGGGGTCTCCTGAACGATCTCCTGGAGAATGGTCTTGGCATCATAGAAGAGACTTTTATCCTCCACGTCCTTAAGAAGGAAGCGATGAATAAATTCTACGGCTTTATCAATGCCTCCATCCAGATAGATGGCTCCGATTACTGCTTCAAAAGCATCCGACAAGATGGAGTCCCTCTTCCTTCCTCCCGTCTGATCCTCACCCTTGCTGAGTTTGAGATAGGAACCCAGGTCGATATCTCTTGCGCAGATTGCCAGGGTGTATTCGCAGACAAGACTGGATCTTAATCTGGTCATCTTTCCTTCTGCGTAAGCCGGATATTCATGATAGAGATAATCGGAAATGGTCAGTTCAAGCACGGCATCTCCCAGAAACTCCAGTCTTTCGTTGTTGATCTTGTGTGCTTTCCTCTGTTCATTGGCATAAGAACTGTGAGTAAGGGCCAGGCCCAGAAGTTTCCCGTTGCTGAAGGAATACCCGATCTTCTCTTCCAGTTCTTTCTGATCTCTTATTATCATTTTACTCGCTCCCCTTTGCTTTCTGAGGGGACTTGGGAATGGTAAGATTCTCCCGGATCTTATCATTGATTTTTTCATCTTTAAAAGCAACACACTGGAAAATAGCATGTCGGGTATCCCCGGCTGTTGCACTTCCGTGGATCTTTACCACAAGACCTTTAAGACCCAGAAGGGGGGCGCCGCCGTACTCGGAAGCATCAAACTGCTTTAATGTTTCTTTCAGTGCCGGCTTTACCAGAGCTCCTCCGATCTGACCCCGGAAAGAAGACATCATTCCGGCCTTGATCTGATGAAGGAGAGTCGAAGACAGACCTTCGATCAGCTTGAGAATGACATTGCCCACAAAGGCTTCGGTAACGATAACATCCACATCCCCCTTAAAGAGATCTCTGGATTCAACATTTCCCACAAAATTGATGTTTTCACATTCCTTTAAAAGGGGGTAGGCTGCCTTGACTAAAGCATTGCCTTTCTCCTCTTCCTCACCGATATTGACCAGGGCTACCCTGGGATTGCCGATCCCGACCACATGCTTCATATAAATGGATCCCATCTGGGCAAACTGAAGCAGGTGCTCCGGTCTGGCATCTACATTGGCACCGCAATCGATCAGAAGGGCTACTCCCTTTTCCGTGGGAATCAGAGGGGCCAGAGGCGCTCTTTTCACTCCCCGGCTCTTTCCTACGATAATCTGTCCTCCCACCAGGACGGCACCTGTACTGCCGCCGGAAACCACTGCGTCACATCTTCCCTCTTTTACCGACTGAATGGCCCGGACCAGGGAGGAATCCTTTTTATGACGGACTGAGGCCACCGGGGGCTCATCGGGTGTAATCACCTCTGTCGTGTGGACCAGGTCAATCTGATCCGGATTATACTGGTAGCCGGCCAGTTCTTTCTTTACCGCCGTCTCATCGCCGAAAAGGCAGACTTTGATATCCTTTCGCTCGTTCACTGCTTCTACTGCACCTTTGACAATTTCCTGAGGGGCATTGTCACCGCCCATGGCATCTACAGCCACCACTGTTTTGTATTCCATACATACTCCTTTCGAGCATTCCCGGAAATAGATTCCTGGATTAGTTGTTGGTCAATCTGAGTGAATAGCAACAATCTGAAATACATTTCCGGAAACGCTGACTAATTGTTTTTTAGCATAAGATTATTTATATCATAGCTGGGCAAACACATCAAGTCCTTCGACAGGGAGATCAGACAGAGATGTCAGCAGATGAAAGCATGTGCCCAGTCCCCGCCTGATCGCGAAAAAAAAGGGACTGCCGCTTGGCGGCAGCCCCATGAATATTGAATTCCTGATGCCTCTATTCAGCTGTAAGTCCATCCGGACTCCGGCCTTTTACAGGTGTGCAGCAACATCTTTTAACATCAGAGTGAAGGATGTAGCACCCGGATCCTGGTGGCCAATACTTCTCTCGCCGAGATAGCTGGCACGACCTTTTGTGGCGATGATGGTCTTGGTATACTCAATGCCTTCCTCTGCAGCAGCAATTGCGGCATCAAATGCCTTTTTCACGTCACCATCAGCCTCGTAGGAAGCTTTCATGGCATCCCTGGCCGGAATCATGGCATCGATCATGGTTTTCTCACCAACAACGGCTTTGCCTCTCTTCTGAACACCGGCAATACCTTCATCGAGTATCTGAAGGAAATCTTCCATGTTCATTTCGGTTTTTCCCTTGGTTACTTTTCCGGCCTTCATGAAGAAAGTACCGTAAAGGGGACCGGAGGCACCGCCAACGGTTGATAAGAGTTTCATACCTACACTGTTGAGGATGAAGCCGATATCCTTTCCTTCGTAGGAAGGAATCTGCTCTTCCACAGCAGCGAATCCACGAGCCATATTAATGCCGTGATCACCATCTCCGATTACATTGTCAAGTTCTGTCAAAAAATGCTTCTGTTCCTCAATATCGGTTGAGATCGCCTGAACGACTTCGATTACTTTGCTAACGTCTGCCATCTTCGATCAGCCTTCTTTCCAGGCAATGGTATCACAATCTGCATCCAGAAGCTCTTTCAGCTCGTCGTCCAGACGCATAATGGAAATGGAGAATCCCTGCATCTCAAGAGATGTAAAGTAATTTCCTACCATGGTCTTGTAAACCTTGATGCCTTTTTCTGCAAGAACATCTGCTACATGGTTATTAACAATGAAGAGCTCCATGTTGGGTGTGCCGCCTGTACCGTTAACAAGTACGCATACCTCATGGCCGACAAAGTCAAGGTCGCCGAGGATCTTGTCGAGCATCATGTCAACGATCTCGTCAGCCGGAAGAACTTTCATCTTCTTAACGCCGGGCTCGCCATGAACACCGATACCGATTTCCATCTCATCCTCAGCAAGCTCAAATCCGGGCTCACCGGCTGCCGGTACGGTACAGGGTGTGATAGCCATACTCATGGAACGAACGTTGTCGATTGCCTTCTGAGAAGCAGCCTTAACTTCCTCAAGGCTTGCGCCGGTCTCAGCCTTGGCACCGGTAATCTTATGAACCAGAACAACACCGGCAATACCACGACGTCCAACAGTATATGTGGAGCCATCAACAGCTACGTCATCATCGATGATAACCTGATCCACTACGATATCGTCATTATCGGATGCCATCTCACCAGCCATCTCAAAGTTCATAACGTCGCCGGTGTAGTTCATGATCAGCATCAGAACGCCCTTGCCGGCGTCACAAGCTTTGATGCCTTCATAGATCATATCCGGTGTGGGAGATGTGAATACAGCACCTGCAACAGCTGCATCCAGCATACCTTTACCAACATATCCTCCTGCAACAGGTTCATGGCCGCTTCCGCCGCCGCTGATCAGAGCAACCTTGCCCTCTTTCTTGTCAGAACGAACCACAACATTGCCTGCCTCGATCTTTGTCACATACTGAGGATAAGCCTTGCACATACCTTCAATCATCTGATTTTCAACCTGGTCAACCGCATTGATAATCTTTTTCACCGTAACTGCCTCCTTTTTATTATGAATATTTCATGAATCCTGTATGGGATCTCGTGGTAACCCCCCACGAAAACCATATCATTCACACCAAATATCATATCACTTTTGCACAATATGGTCAAATCATATTTGGGACATTTATGTAATAATATATAAAAAATCAATTATCCCATGGGATGCCTGTCCCTGGGTCCCACCTGGTCCGGAGGTCTCCAGGGGGAAGGCCTTTCCATCTGTCTCCTTCTTCTTTCCCTGCCTTCTCTTTTCTCTCTCCGGATGGGAAGGGTTATAAGAAGTCTGCTAAAACGGGCAAAAAGAGGCTGGGACAGGACGACTGTCACGATCACGGCGATCAGAATGGCTGTAAGGGTGTAATAAGTTGGAAAAGCGGCCTTGAGAAGGGAGGCACCCTTCAGCCAGCGGAAAAAGACCCGGTCAAAAATCGAATGCCACATGAAGACCGAAATGGTACCGGCCCCCAAAGCCGTTAATGGGGTCTTTCCCTTTGGAATAAGGCTCATAATGCAGAAAGACATAAGGGCGGCAAAGCCATACCAGGCAAAACGCATAAAGAAACAATGGAGACCAAAGCCGAAATCGTTCTGCATTTCCGCATAGGGATAGGCTCCCTTGAAAAAGCGGTAGAGAGGATAGAAGGTATCCGTCCAAAACCAGCAGAGGATTGCCGTTGATAAGAGAATACACAGTGATAGTATTTTCATCCAGACCTTATTCATCCAGAAAAGGATCTGTTCAGCTTCCAGAAAGTATCCCGCCAGGAAAAAGGGATAGAAGCTGACGATCCTCATGGATACATAGTGGTCACCCATCAGCTTGCTGTAGCCTGCAATGCAGGAAAGAATAATGGAGGCAGGAATCAGATAGGCCGGATGAACATAGCGCAGACGGATGGTCACCAGGAAGAAAACCAGCATGGCCAGTGCGTACCAGGCCGGTGTCTTGTCATAAAAGAAATTCAGACTGATGCTGTCGCCGCCTTTTGGCAGATATTCGGCCACGGCAATGGTAAACTTCATGATTACATAGATTACGGCGTAGGAATAAATGGCCGGATAATTCTTCCTCCGGATGGTCTTCTTTGCAAAGAGTCCGGATACAAAAACAAAGACCGGCATGTGAAAAGTATAGATAAAGAGGTAGAGGCTTTTTGCCAGATGGGAAGAGCCCCTGAAATGATCGATGGTATGGCCGATGACAACCAGGAGGATCATAATCCATTTGACATTATCCCATTTTGCAATCCTATTTGTCGATGATGTTTGCAATTTTGTAGTCCTCCCTGTCCTTATATGTCAGTGCTGTGATATGAACTCCACCCTTGGGGTAGGTCTTGCCGTTGTGTCCGGTGGTATTGATGGCCAGTCCCTTGCCTATATAAAGGGCAACATGTCCGTAGCCATTATTGACATCATAGTATACGATATCTCCTGGCTGGGCATCCTTTTCGTCTATGACCTTGCCGGTCTTGAAGATCTTATCGGGCTCATCCGGAATCTCCATCCCCTTTTTTTTGAAGACAAACTGGATAAAATGAGAACAGTCAAATCCCGTCTCGGGACTGTCTCCATTCATTTCAAAGGGGGTCCCCATATATTTGTAGGCTTCTGCGACGATATTGTCCCGCAGCTTATCTCCGGTATTGCAGAGGGTGATAGTCTGCTCCCGGACATCCTGCCTTCTTACATAACCGACCCGGCCCTTCCACCTGGCTTCGACAGCAATCCAGTCATCATCCTCAGACTCCTCATCGGCTTTGAGGACTGCATTGTTGAAGGTCATCCGGTCAATGGAATCCGATTCCTCATCCGGTTCCGTGCGGATCAGGCTGTAACCGCCTTCTTTGGCATTACCCTTGGTGCCCAGGACGAGGGCCACTTTTCTTGCCTTCACCTCAGGAAGCTTTTTAATATCCTCGTCAGAAAGAGTCAGTTCTGAAGTATGGGATTCCGAAGAAGTATCCTCCCGGGAAGTCTCGACAGATTCATCCACTTCTTCCCGGAATCCGCTGTCAGACTCCTCATTCTGCGTCCCGACAAGGAGGCTCTCTTCCTCTGTCTCCTGTTCTGCCCGGGCCCTGGCCGGAGAATCCGCCATATAGAGCACGGTGATCAGCCCAAAGCAGACAGCAATCACAGCCAATGATGTCACAAGAGTCGTGATTTGGTTTTTCATCTTTTCTCCTCTCATCCTTCCTAATTCACCCATTCCCTTTTTCACTCTGTCTATCTCACTTCGTCAAAGAAAACAATGGTCACGTGTCTCCAGTCTTCGTTACAGGTGTAAAGGCAGAGATCAGCCCCGGAATAATCAATGCTTTTTCCCTGATCATCCAGGATATCATCCTCCACGTTGGATCCCTGGACAATGTCGGTGCAAATATACACTTTCACCTGATTTTTGGTCAGGATCAAAGCCTTGGTCCGATCCGGAATACAGGACTTGATCCTTTCAAATCCCTGGTTTTTGTGATCGGCAATCACAGGCATGGCAAAAGAAGTCAGCATGGCAGCAGAATATCCCCGGTCCGTGATGTCCTGGCCATGTTGGTCTCCTTCTGTTTTATAAAGGGGGACTTCCACCTCCACGGAAGGAATGTAAAGATTTCCCCCGTCTCCATAGGCCCCGTCAAAGACTTTATTGCCATTTCCGTCGATATCAAGTCCGTCCACACGACAATTCGTCTCCATGATTCCGTGACGGTCAGCGTGACTGTTGCCGACCCAGGCATTCCTGGCAAGAAGACAGTGACTGTCAAAAAGATAGGTTTTTCCATCGATGACGGTCTTGCCCCTGGCCGCCTTGCCATCCTCTTTTACATAGTAGGTTCCCTTGTCTTCCCGGATCCATTCTCCGGTCCGAAGGACTCCGTCCGGACCCAGGCAGTAGAGATTTCCCTCCTCCTTCATCCAGCCGGTCTTCATGATCCCGGAAGCAGAAAAAAAGTAGACAGCACCGTCAATCTCCTGCCATCCGGTCTCCATACCATCCGGAGAAAAATAATATTTCGCTCCGTCCGATTCAACCCAACCGGTTTTCTTTTTTCCCTCCTGGTCATAGAAAAATACATGGCCGCCCGATTTGTCGGCGGGTATAAAACCAGTCTGCATTATCCCATTTTCATCAAAATAATAATCCCAGCCGTCAATCTTCTTCTCCCCGACAGCAGGGATTCCCCGGGTAAAATAGCTTCGGCCGCTTTTGTCTTTCTGCCAGCCCTCGCACAGATTTCCCTTGTCGTCAAAACGGTATCGCACGCCATCAATCTCCTCCCAGCGGTCACGGACATAATTCCCGTGATCCCAGTACCAGGACTTTTTGCCCAGCCGGATCCATCCCCTGTAGGAAAAGAGAAAGACCACAAGGGCACCGGTCACAAGCATCAGCGCTGCCAGACCGATTACAAGTTTAAAAGAATGCTTTTTCATTCAATTATCCCGTAAAATCCTTTCCGAAAAGCAATATTTTCCTAATAAGAATTCTCCGTATATAAAAAGAATCCTACAGGTAATACCTATACCCGCAGGATCTCTTATATCGATTCCATATTGTGAATTAATCAACAGCTATGATTTCACGTTTGTCATAACTTCCACAGGAACGACAGACACGGTGAGGCATGGTTAATGCTCCACATTTACTGCACTTCACTAATGTGGGTGCTGTCATCTTCCAGTTCGCTCTGCGGCGGTCCCTTCTTCCTTTGGAAGATTTATTCTTCGGACAAATCGACATGGTTACACCTCCTCTTACCTGTATGTTTCAGGACAGATGTATTTTTATCCGATACTTGTCATTGTGCGGGCGCAGGATCTGTATAGGTCAAAGAATCAGAGAATCTTCAGGCCTGATCTTCATCCTGTGGATTAAAGTCTCGAAAGATATCTGCGATTGCTGCCATGCGGGGATCTGAATAATCAGCATGGCAATCACAGGGCCCCTCATTGAGGTTACGCCCGCATGTAGGACATAGTCCAGCGCAATCTTCCCTGCAGAGAATCTTTGTTGGGAGTGCAACCACAATTTCGTCCAGCACGAGTTTATCCGTATCTATAATACATCCGTCTATGAAGCTGAGTTCATCTGCGTCATAATCCCCATCGCTCTCCTCTTGGAGGCTCACGTCACGGCGGATTCTGATGGGAAATGTGATCTCCACATCCGACAGGCACCGGTCACAGGGCATAATCAGTCTTACGACCGTCTCACCATCCAGATGAAGACGATTCCCGTCCTTAAGAATCTTTAAGATAAAAGGCTCTTTCTTTGAGACGGGATAAGACACCCTCCGGAGGACAAGCTTGTCAAAATCCGGAAGAACCGTATATTCCTTAGATGTGAAAGGAACAGTTAAGATCTCTGATATATTAAGAAACATAATACCATCAACCTTTCTCAAACCACACTTTTCCCATTATACATACGGCATAATGGAATGTCAAGAAAAAACATTACACATCCTCAGGATTCTTTATTGGATTCCTTTTTGGCCTTTTCTTCTCCCTTTTTTTCAAAGTCTTCTTTTTTTCTGGTTGTCTTGGAACCGGCAGAACCCAGCTGGAGGTCCACTTCCTTCTTATCGGCCAGGACCTTCTTGTGCTCATCTTCCAGTTTGGCTATAATCGCATTGAAATAATCTTTTTCCTGAGAAATGATGCTGGAATACATGAATTCCAGACCATCCAGCATACTCTGGGTATACTGCAGGGCACCCGTTTCGACAGCATTGGCTCTGGCCCTGGATGTCTGATCGATCTCAGCAGCCTTCTGCTCTGCTTCCTCAATAATAGACTGGGCTCTCATATTGGCAATCTTAACGATCTCATCGTTATCGACTAACATGCTGGCTTCCTTGGCCGCATCCTGGATAATGCGGTCAGCTCTGGCTCTGGCATCTTCCAGGATGGTATCCCTTGTTTTCAGCACCTGCTTACTTTCGCCAATTTCCTTGGGAAGCTGCTCATGCAGTTCATCCAGCATGGTCAGGATTTCCTCCCGGTTCACCTTGATCATACTTCCCCCCCCGAGAACTCCGGTGGTCCTGCAATTGTCAATATACACTTCAATTTCATCGATCAGCTGTTCTACCGTCATATCAGCCATGTCATACTCTCCTTTATTTTAATCAGGATTCCTTCCTGGTTTCATCTTTTCTTCTACACGATGCCGCACCGGGTCAGGGACAAAGTGGGAAACATCTCCTCCAAAAAAAGCAATCTCACGAATCGAGCTGGAACTTATGAAAGAATACTCGGCACTGGTGGCAAAGAAAAGGGTTTCCACTTTGGAATTGAGCTGCTTGTTGGTCTGGGCCATGGTCAGCTCAAACTCGAAATCGGATACCGCCCGAATGCCCCGTACGATCACGTTGACATTCATTGCTTCACAATAATCCACAAGGAGGCCGTCAAAGGAAATGACCTCTACATTTGTCAGTTCCCGGGTCACCTCATCAAGCATAGCCAGTCTCTCTTCGGTAGTGAAAAAACCTGTCTTGGTATGGTTCTTTAAAACTCCTATAATCAACTTGTCAAAAACTCCCGCTGCTCTGCGGATGATATCAAGGTGGCCGAAGGTTACCGGATCAAAGCTTCCCGGATAAATTGCTATAGTCATTGTCTAAATATTAACCTCGTTTCAACAGGAATTCATTGCAATAATGATACCATATTTTTTCAATCTGTTCAACTGTTTCAAGGGTCACATGGATTTCCTGAAAAATGTGTGCATATTGGTTTTATATCGTTTTTCCCTTACAGCCAGGATGCCGGAATCCTGCAGACGGTCATAGCGTGTGTCAAGGTCTGACTCTGCTATGATGACTGTATCTTTACCTACAAGAGGCGACCCGTCCAGTCTCAGGAGGACATCGCTCTCGATCCCATTTCCGTAAGGGGGATCCATGAAAATAAAATCATAGCTTTCTCCCCGGCTTTCCAGCAGGGCGATAGCTGTAAATACATCTCTCTTAAGAATCTCTCCCCGGTCGGCCAGTCTTGTAAACTCAAGATTCTTCCGGATCACATCACAGGCCTTTCTGCTCTGGTCCACAAAGACCGCCTTGCCGGCTCCCCGGCTGAGAGCCTCTATGCCTATACCGCCGCTTCCGGCAAAGAGATCCAGAAAGGCAGCCCCCTCAAGGTCAAATTGAATCATATTAAATAAGGTTTCTTTAATCCGGTCCGTAGTCGGCCGGACATCATTTCCTTCTACCGTCACAAGCTTCAGCCTTCTGGCGGTACCGGCGATCACTCTCATAAAAAACCTCCATCTGTTATCTTCCTGTGCCCCAGCCTGCTAGAGCAGTTTTTTCCGGATACGGCGGATTTCTTTTTTGGTCAGGCCACATTCCAACAGATAGTTTTTGAAGGAACCGTATTCCTCCATGATGTGGTCGTAGGCCGCTGCGATCCATTCTCTTTTGGAATTGTTCAGATCTTCAAGCCCCTCTCCGTAATGGACCTCTACATGCTGATCCAGATAGGAAAAACTCACTTCATAATTCGCCATAATGTCCTCTCTGGACACCCCGCAGATCCCAAGGAGAATCATGGCAATCACCCCGGTCCGGTCCTTGCCGGCCGTACAGTGAAAAAGAACGCAGCCATCTCTGTGATCGATGATAAAACGCATGATCTGCGCAACCATCTCCTTGTATTCGGTCAGATTGACATAGAACTTGCAGGGGTCGAAGCCCTTATCCCTCACTTCCCTCATGTCCAGAACATTATCCGTAATGAAAGGAAGATTGATGTAATCCACCTCTTCATAAGCGGCAAGAGGATTGGGGTGGCGAACAGCTTCCGGTTCTCCTCTCAGATCGATCACAGCCTCCACGCCGTAGTCGATCAGGAATTCTTCATCCTCTTCTGTAATCCCGAACAGGCTGTCGCTGCGCAAAAACTCATGATAGCAGGTAATCTTTCCTTTTCTGGCTGCGTAGCCGCCCAGTTCTCTTACATTAAAAGCCTTTTCCATGGGAAGGCGATTGTAATCGTTAAAAGCGTCTCTTTTCATGCCGGTCTCCTTCCTTGTAAGTGATGATTTTCCGATCCCGGTATCAGGCCCTGCAATGCCTTGCCTGGTCTGCTTCCATGCCTGGCTTGCTTTGTGGATCAGATATTATTCGCGTACTCCAGATACTCATCCAGGGCATAGGGCGCGGATTCCTCAAAATGATATCCTTCCTCCCTCATGAAGTCCACGGCTTCCGAGGCCTCTTTCATGATATCCGCATTGGCATAGATATCGCCTAATGCAAATTGCATGGTACCGCTCTGTTTGGTTCCGAAAAAATCTCCGGGACCTCTCAGCTTCAGATCCTGGGAGGCAATTTCAAAACCATCGTTGGACCGGCCGATGATCTGAAGTCTCTCCATGGTTTCCCGGTCCTCTGTCCCGGAGAGAAAAATGCAGTAAGACTGGGCAGAGCCCCTGCCGACTCGACCCCGGAGCTGGTGGAGCTGGGCAAGACCGAATCTCTCTGCATTCTCAATGAGCATGACTGTGGCATTGGGGACATCGATTCCCACTTCCACCACGGTGGTGGATACCAGGATATCGGTTTTGCCGGAAGAAAAGGCCTCCATAACCTCACTTTTTTCGTCCGCATTCATTCTGCCGTTCAAGGATGCCACCCTTACGGACGGGGGCATAGATGCCGCAAGCATTCGGGTGTACTCTTCCACATTCTGAAGGCCCTGTTCCTCATCTGCCTCAATCATGGGACAGATCACATAACATTGGTGACCCATGGTCACCTCTTTTTTCATAAAATTCCAGGCATTGGCCCGCCAGGCTTCCCCCACCACAGAATTCTTTATGGGCAGTCTGGAAGCCGGCAGCTCATTCATGATACTCACATCCAGTCCCCGGTAGAGGATAATTGCCAGTGTCCGCGGAATGGGTGTGGCGCTCATGACCAGAACATGGGGATGGTCCCCCTTGTTCATCAGCCGCTTCCTCTGCCTGACGCCAAACCGGTGCTGTTCGTCCGTGATGACCAAAGCCAGGTCCCGGAACTTTACATTGTCTTCAATCAGTGCGTGGGTTCCGATCAGAATATCCAGTTCTCCGCTCCGGCTCTGTTCAAGCACCCTCCTTCTGTCCCCGGCTTTACTATGTCCGGTCAGGAGTCCGACACGGATTCCATAAGGGCCAAGCTGGCGGGAAAGGGTATCAAAATGCTGGGAAGCCAGCACTTCTGTAGGCGCCATCATAACAGCCTGCTTACCTGCCAGAACACAGGCATACATGGCAATCACTGCAACTATGGTCTTGCCGCTCCCCACATCTCCCTGGACAAGCCGGTTCATGGCTTTTGTCCCGAGAAAGTCTTCCCGGATGTCCCTGATCACGGACTTCTGAGCTGTAGTCAGAGAAAAAGGAAGGGCTTCCATAAAAGAATCCACCCTCTCATCCATGGGAATCAGGTGCAGGTTCAGGGCTTTCTCTTCCCGATCGCTGACCATGGTCAGGGCGCCGAAAAAACGGAAAAACTCATCAAAGATAATCCGTCTCCTGGCCTGGTCAAGCAGCTCGGCAGACTCCGGAAAATGGACTCCGTAGAGTGCCTTGTCTTCCTCCATGAGACCATAGTATTGTCTCACATTTTCAGGAAGGTATTCCCCGGAAAGATAAGTCTCAAAGAGAGATTTCAGGGACTTTCGCACCAGGTTGTTGGAAAGGCCGGCCGTCAGGGGATAGACAGGCTGGAAGGTCTCCATTTTTTCAGCATAAACCCTGTCGCTGCAGTACTCAGGCTGTTCCATCATGACTCTTCCGTCTTTAAAAACAGGAATTCCCGTAAATACAAGCTCCTGCCCCTGGCGAATGTTGTTTTTCAGCCAGGGCATGTTAAACCATCGCAGGAAAAGAGTCCCTGTCTGATCAGCAGCCAGGCAGGTGCATACTTTTCTTTTTCCGTATGACCGGGCATGAATCGGTGATTCAATTCTGGCCTTTACGGAACAACGCATGCCGATTGAAATCCGGCAGATTTCCACCGGATCCGGATAGGTCATATAGCACCTGGGGTAATGGTGGGCCAGCTGGTCCCAGGTCTCTATGTTCAGTTTTTTAAATAGTTTCTCGGATTTTTCACCGATTCCTTTAATGGAACGAATGGATTGACACATAGTGATAGGGTAATCAATATTGAGCCGCAGCCTGTCGTCTCACAGGGCATGCTGCCGGCGACGCCGATAACATCAAAAAAATACAATGGGAAAAGGCCGGCATTGTTTCATGCCGGCCCGGTGTTTTCTACTCAACAGAGATCAGGTAATAGTAGATTGGCTGCCCGCCGTAATTCACTTCGACTTCGCAATCAGGGCAAACCTCCCGAATGGAATCTGCCATCGTCTCCGCTTCCTCCTCCTTGATGTCCTCGCCGTAGTAGAGAGAAACCAGTTCACTGTCCTCGTCAACCATGGAGAGTACAAGATTCAGCGTAGTCTCTGTCACATCTTTTCCTACCGCCTCAATTCCATCGTCGTCAAGACCCATGATGTCGCCATCATGAATACTCTTGCCGTCGATCATGGTGTCCCGGACGGCGTAGGTCACCTGTCCTGTGGATATATATTCAAATCCTTCTTTCATATTGTCTACATTCTCATCCACACTGCTGTCCGGGATATATCCCACCATGGCAGCGATACCCTGGGGAATCGTTGTAGTAGGAAGAACGATCACTTTTTTCTCTTCGGACAAGGCTGCGGCCTGCTGTGCGGCAAGAATAATGTTTTTATTGTTGGGAAGAACGATCACATTCTTTGCATTGACCCCTTCCACGGCTCCCAGGATATCTTCCGTGCTGGGATTCATGGTCTGGCCGCCCTCGATGATGGAATCCACACCCAGAGCGAGGAAAATCTCCTTAAAGCCCGCTCCGGTGGAAATGGCGATGAATCCCAGTTCCTTTTCCGGTTTATCCTGGCTCTCAGTAAGGGAAGCCTGCTCTTCCTCCGCCTCCAGGGCTCTCTGTTCCCTGGCTTTATTCTCGGCATCCTTGATCAGCTTCTCCTGATGCTCAATCCGCATGTTGTCTACCTTCATGTTGGAAAGAGCTCCATAGGTCAGACCTTTTTCAAAAGCATTTCCCGGATGGTTGGTATGAACATGAATCTTGCAGATTTCATCATCGGCAACACAAACCAGGGAATCTCCGATGGAGAGAAGGTATTTCTTCAGGTCTTTTTCTTCTTCCCGGCTCATGGGTTTTTCAAGAAGAATAATAAACTCTGTACAATAGCCGAACTTGATATCGTCCGTTGAAATACGGTCCGGTTTGACAATCTCGGTCTGAGCCGGCCCTTTTTCAATCTCCGGAATGAAAACTTCAGTCACCTTGCCGGTCAATCCGTCAAGGATTCCCTGAAGAACTTCCATAAGTCCCTGACCGCCGGAATCCACAACCCCGGCCTCCTTGA
>CADBME010000188.1 GCA_902795715.1 uncultured Lachnospiraceae bacterium
ATTCTTACCACGGAGAGTACATGGTGCAGTACAGTTGGGCAGAACTGACAGCGGCGCAGTTAGAATTCGGAGATTGGTGATTTCGATATAGGTGATAATAAATAGTTGTTAAAAATAGGAACACAACCTTCAAAGTATTATTATTAATATGTTCTGCAAATACAATTTTGAACTGTCAGGCCGAAAAGGCATGGCAGTTTTTTTGTCCATACGGTTGTTCTCCTTAATTGACCCGACCTTTTTATACCGGGTTCATAAAGTTAACATAACCATTATTTCACGGTCAGGGTGACGTTTTTAGAGTATCGATTATGGAGCATTTATATTTATATGGAAATTATGTAAACGTAACATACAGTAGTGTACGCAGAGAACTGTAAAATCTCATTAGTAAAAGACTTTTAGGTAATGATTTGTTATTAATGTATCTGTTTATTTAGAGGAGTTTTTTATGCAGATAATTTGCGCGGATCCGAGTCCTGTTTCACTGTATGGATTAAATAGAAAAGTTAAAAAAATCCTACCAGAATCTGAGATCCATCTCTGTAATGAAACCGAGTCAGCGATAGAAGTCGCAAGTAATATAGGATGTGATGTTCTCATTACAGAAATTGATTTTGGCAGAGATAAAGGAGAAGGCATAAAACTGGCTGAAAAGGTCGGAGATATAGTGCCAGAAGTCAATATCATTTTTGCTACGGGAGCGCCTTACAATGAATATGCCCCACTAGTCATGAAAATGAAATACAGTGGATATCTGACAAAACCTTATGAAAATGAGGAGCTTAAAAAAGAACTGACAGATCTAAGATATAGGAGAAATAGCTGATGGATAAAAGAGAATTGCTTAAAAAGAAACAGATAAGCTTCAGTCCACCGGACATCTCTGAATTAGAAATTCAAGAAGTAGTGGAAGTGTTGCGCTCTGGCTGGATCACAACTGGACCGAGAACAAAGCTTTTAGAAAGAAGATTAGCGGCATATATAGAAACTGGTAAAACAGATATTGACTGTAATACCGTAGAAAACACGGCAAAGTACTCTAATAGAGTAGTTTGCTTGAATTCTGCCACAGCAGCAGAGGAACTGAATCTACGAATACTTGGTGTGGGACCGGGTGATGAAGTGATCGTCCCAGCATACACATATACAGCATCGGCATCTGCTGCAATTCATTGTGGAGCAAAGGTGATTTTTGTAGATATTAAGCCAAATGGTGATGATACAACGCATTTGCCTGAAATGGATTACAACAAATTGAAAGATGCTATTACTCCTAGAACTAAAGCGGTAATAGCGGTTGATTTGTCAGGTATTGTGTGCGATTATGAGAAGATATATAAAGTTGTAAATAGTACAAAACATCTTTTCACGCCTAAAGAGAGCGATGGAACTCAGCTTGGGGATCTGTCATCCAGAATCCAGAAAGCGATTGGAAGAGTGGCAGTTGTTGCTGATTGTGCGCATTCATTAGGGGCTTCACGTACAGTTTTTGGAAAAAGGAAATACTGTGGGGCAATAGCTGATTTTTCCAGCTTTTCATTTCATGCAGTCAAGAACCTTACGACTGGCGAGGGAGGAGCAGCTACGTGGAAACCTATAAAAGGCATCGATAACAGCTTGATTTATAAAATGTATCAGTTGTTGTCGCTGCATGGCCAAAACAAAGATGCTCTTTCGAAAACAAAAGCGTCATGTTGGGAATATGACATTATCGGTCCTTGGTATAAGTGTAATATGACAGATGTTGCAGCTGCTATTGGACTTAAGCAATTGGACCGGTACAAGGAATTGATTAATCGTAGAAAAGAAATTATTAGAAAATATGATTTCGTATGTGATCAGTTGGGGATTAGTCATTTAGTTCATCAGACTGGCACTTCTAGAAGTTCGAACCACCTGTATCTTATGAGAATTCCTGGAATCAGTGAAGAAAAGAGGAATCAGATTATAAGAAAGATGAGTGAATATGGAGTGGCTACAAATGTCCATTATAAACCTTTGCCTATGATGACAGCTTATAAAGCTATGGGATGGGACATTGCTGATTTTGAAAACAGTTACAACTATTATAGAAACTTGATTTCTCTCCCGTTGCACACTATGCTTTCTGATGAAGATGTGGATTATATCTGTGATGTCTTAAAGAAAGTGATTAAGGAAGAATGCCCTATTTCTATGCAGGTTATTTGGGGAGGACAACTGGTGCTCCTGAATCAGTTTGATACAGTGATTGCAAGCAAATAGGAAATATAGTAAAGATTATGAAAATGAGAATCAAAAGCTTTTTATTAGTGTTTATGATAGCTTGTGTAGTATTCATAGGCTGTGCAAGTAAGGCAAACGCAGCGAATGAAGATGAAACAACGGATGCTGTGAAAACATCAAATAGCACTTATACGGAACTAACCGTAAAAGACTTCTGTAGCGAATACAACATCATGGACTTCCATGACGATTACGGAGCAGTTGCGGTTGACAACGGAAATGAGAAGAATGCTATGTTGATTAGCTGGTGCGGTATCGGTTATATGTGGGATAATCCGACATTCACATTCTACATTTTTAAAGACCGTTATACACAGCATATCCTTGATACGGCCGAGTATTATTCAATCAGCATCTTCCATAATGATGATTATGATAAGTCATTGCTGTATTTAGGAACTGTCTCAGGCAAGGATGAGGATAAATTTGCAGGATGCGGCCTCAAAGAGGTCGAAATTGATGGTGTTCCCTGCTTTGCTGATGCAGATTACATCATTATCTGTAAAAAAGCCGCCTATGTCGATTTCGATCGGGACACGATGGAGGATTTTGTTTCTTACAATTCTTATTATAATGAACATGATGGCGTTCACAGGATTTTCGAAGGTCAAATTGAAAAGATTCTTAAAAACAGTAAGGGATGACAAAAATGGTCAAAAATATACAAAATCCAGAATTTGAAATAGGATTAGTGTCTGTCATCATGCCGGCGTGGAACGCCGAGAAGTATATAGGCGCTTCCATTGAATCTGTTCAAGCGCAGTCCTATACAAATTGGGAATTGATCATTGTGGACGATTGCTCAACAGATGGAACCAGAGAACTGGTTCGATCATACAGAGATAAGGATAGCAGAATCAGATTGATATGCAGGAAGAAAAACGGTGGTCCTTCTAGAGCATGGAATAGCGCTTTTTCTTATATGAGAGGACAGTATGTAGCCTTTCTTGACTCCGATGACCTGTGGATTCCAGAAAAACTTCAAGTTCAGCTCCAGTTCATGAAAGAAAAAGAATGCGGATTTTCCTTTGGAAGTTATGACTGGATTGATGGCGATAATAATCCGCTTGGGAAAGTGATTCAGGTTCCTGCTGTACAGTCTTATAAAGACATGCTGAAAAATACAGTTATTGGTACGCTGACAGTAATCCTTGACAGAGCCATTGTGCCGGTCGAAAAGATTCCAGGTGATGCCAAACTGAATGATTCGGCATTATGGCTCAGTATTGCCCGTAAGGGATATCTGGCATACGGATACAACAGTATTTTGGGACATTACAG
>CADBME010000189.1 GCA_902795715.1 uncultured Lachnospiraceae bacterium
CAGTCTCCTCCCGGGCAATTCCCAGAACCACCGTCATAAGGTTCTGTTGCCTGTTCATTGAAAACCAGCGGATATAACCGGCCGTCGTCAGGAAGGAGGCACTCACCGTCACTATATATGTTAAGACAATCCAGGGCATGATTCCACCACCTCTTTACATCATGATGCTATCATTCTAAAAGAATCGAAAGGATATCGTCAATCCTCCTCTTTTTTCTCCTCTGACACCCGGGCAGCTGTCTTTATTTCCATAAATATTTGGGATAGCGGCAGCCGGCCGGATCCTGGCCATCAGATTTCATGGATTCAATGGCAGCGGTTACCATGGACTTATCCTCCTGATAGGTAACTCCATACCATTTATCCTCGGACTCTTCTACCTTTACGGTAGCTTTCTTTTCCCTGAGAAGGTCCTCCACGACAGAAGGAAGAAAATACTCGCATTTCAGAGGATTGGCAGAAAGATGCCGGTCAAGAAAAGCCGGAAATCTCTTTTCCAGTTCATCAAGGAAGCCCCGGGAAAAGCCCCAGCAGTTCATGGAGACAGGTGTCCCGTCCGGGATGGGAGTCCAGGAAGCTCCATCGTCTGTCGTGTAGGCTGCACCGCCATCTATTTTTTCGATTCTTGTTCTCTCATTAATCTCAGTCAGATAGTGATCATGGTCCACCTTACAGACGCCCCGGGCCACATGCCCGTTTTCGGTAATCGTGTTCTCGATATGGAAGCCGACCATCACATAGCGGTAAAGATCATCATCCTCATAGGTGACCAGAGAATGATAAAGTATGTCAAAGGCCTTTGGCCCATAATAATCATCTGCATTGATTACGGCAAAGGGTCCGTCCACCTGATCTTTACAGCAGAGGACTGCATGACCGGTTCCGAAAGGCTTGACTCTGCCCTCGGGCACTTCATAACCCTGCGGAAGACGGTCAAGCTCCTGGAAAACGTAAGAGACCTGAATGTAAGGCTCGATTCTCCTGCCGATCATTTCCTTAAAATCTTCTTCGATCTCGTGTTTAATGATAAATACCACTTTTTTAAAGCCGGCCCTTATCGCATCATAGACCGAGAAATCCAGGATCGTGTGCCCCTCCCGGTCTACCGGATCCATCTGTTTCAAGCCGCCATACCGGCTTCCCATGCCTGCTGCCAGAACAACAAGTGTCGGTTCTTTTTTCAATTGAATCATCTCCTATCTCTTGATAACCATTATATCCTGTCTGTCCTATCATACCATACATCCCGGCCGGACAACAGGCCGTCCGTAAGAAGAGGCCCTCTAATTCTTCTCCAAGGCCGGTCTGGCGGGTAAAATTAGGTGAATATATAGATAATTTATGGTAGTTCGTTGCATTTTTTATCGGATTTATCAAAAAGTTAACATTTAAATAATTGTAATTTCCCTGTAAAACCTTTATAATAAAAAGCAAATGTATCTGAATAATACCGGTCTTTTCTCTTGTCTCCATAAATCCGAAGACAAGATGTTCAGGATGGGTTTTGGACACAAAGATTCATTATTGTGAGCGTCAGAAAGGAGGGGCTGTAATGCCACAATATCGATATACTGTTCAGCAACATAATATCAACTCAAAATACTCTTCCAGGCTATCCCATGTAAATCTCTATCATCTGAATCAGCCAAGCATGGATATCTATCCGGGCTACCCCTACACCAAAATCATATATTTCAGGGAAGGAAGCGCAGCTGTTTCTTTTGATCAGCATGAAATGACTTTAAAGAAGCACGATATTCTGATACTGAATCCGGGCAATTCACGTTTCTCCCTCCTCATCGGGGAAAAACCTCTGGATATTGTCTCTCTGGGCATCGAAAACATGTCTTTTGCTGATATGCCGCCCTCCGGAAGAATCCTTTCTATAAGAGATAGTGAACTGATAAAAACCCTTCCACCGGTAATCGATTTAATCATTTCGGAACTTCAGGAACAGGCTGAGGATTATGCCGTCATGGCCAACATGTACCTGCGCATCATATTGATCTGGCTGCAAAGGTATTTTGGACTGGAGTGTGTAAACTCAACAAAAGAAAAGAGGGGAAGAGATTGCAGCATCGTAAAAGAATACCTTGATACCCACTACAAACAGAACCTGACACTTGACATTCTTTCTGCTGAAAGCGGCATGAACAAGTATTATCTGGTTCATTCTTTTACAAAACTCTACGGCTGTTCCCCTATCAGCTACCTGAATGAAAAGCGTATTGAGGAAAGCAAAAACCTGCTTGAAAACACGGATATGTCGATTGCGGAAATTGCATCGGAATTGGGCTTCTCGTCCCAATCTTATTTCTCCCAGTCCTTTAAGAAAAACACTTATATGACCCCCAATGAATATCGAAGATCAACCAGATTATTGTAAAAGAAAGGTAATGAGATTTTTTAAAAATTTCATTACCTTTTTTCTGCTCAATACTTCACTTTGAAATCTATCCTCTTTCTATGAGAAAGGCATAAACCAGGCATATAAGGCATCCCAGGGCAAAGCAGACATCCGGCTTCCAGGAAGTCGCAGCCTCACTGTCCTCAGCCTCTGCAAATCCGGTCCCCTTATCCTCCTGACTATGTTGGGGGGATATGCTGCTTTTGTCCGGATGACACTGCCGGGACGACAGGCTCAGCCTGTAGTAAAGGCAGATGATGACCACAAAGAAAACTATGCAGATCAGGACCGGCACCAGACCAAAAACAAGAGGTTGCCAGTTCAGTCTTCCGGCCTGATTCGTCAGAATCCCCCTCATGTTTACCGGATCCGCCATGCTTTGGGCAAAGGCCTCCCTGCCGGCAAATCTTTCAGCAAAAAAAACATTCAGGACTGTGATCCCGTTAAAAGTCATGTGAAGAATCATTGAGCAAATCACATTTCCCGTCTTCCAAACAGTCCATCCCAGGAAAATCCCCATGACAAAGGCATAGATCATCTGATTAAAATTCATATGAAGAAGGGCAAAGCAGGCAGAGGAGACAAGGATTGCCTTCCATTTTCCCGAAATACTTGCAAAAATCAGTCCCCGGAATAATAATTCTTCTACAAAAGCCGGAAGAAGAGCCAAAGATATGAGGGCCGGGAAAAGACTGCCGGCGCTTTGAATCACTTCCTCTCCGATCTGGGGTTCGAAAAATATCATGGACAAAATATTCACATAGGACGATATAAAATACATCAAAAAAGCTGCAGGAATCAGCAGAAGAAGTGCAGACAATGAACCCGGTTTCCTGATTCCACAGAAAATGCGGATGGGAAGACCGACCTTGCAGCTGATCCAGCATGCATAGGAAAACTGAATCATATAGAGGGAAATCATCAGAAAGTTGTCCGATTCCTTCCAAAACATCAGAAGACAAATCAGGACAAGGCCCACAAGGCCAGTCACGATCATTTTTCTTCTCTGATCCGGTCTTCCTGTCTGTGTGTCAAAATGATTTGCTGAAAATATCTGTTCAGACTGATACATGCACCAGCAGGAAAAAAACCAGAAAGCCGCCAGAATCAGAAAGTTTATCCGGCGGAAATCATAAACTGCTGCGATCAGGCAGGAGGCAGCCAAATATACAATGACCAATCCGCACCATATAATATTTGCCCGTTTACAATTGCCCATGCTTACCTCCAGGCTGCCTTCTCTGTCATTTCCTGTCATCTGATGGGAGGGAATAAATACCATCCTTTTCGATTCGGATCCTCCTCATCTTATACAATCTTCCGATTGCCCTCTTAAACTCATTTTTACTCATGCCGAATTCGCGCCGTATATCTTCCGGAGCCGACTTGTCATGGAAAGGAAGGAAGCCGTCATTTTCTTTGAGCATCTCATCGATCTTCATGGCATCCTCATCCATCTGGATATAAGCCTTCCTGCGAAGACTGAGGTTAAGCTTACCGTCTTCCCTCACAGCTACAACACGGCACTCAACCTCTTCCCCGGGCCTGACCTTCCGAATCAATTCCTTTTTCTGGATCAGACCGTGATAAAGTCTGTCCACCGCCACAAAAGCACCATACTCCGGATTCAGGCTGATCACAAGAGCAGACACCATATCCTCTTTCCGGTAAGGTGAATCGGTTGACAGATAATCATAAACCTTCATGGTTGCGCACAGTCGGCTGCTCTTATCCACATAGAGAACAGCCGGCAGTCGATCCCCCTTCTCCACTTTCCTGGTCTGTTCACTGTAGGGAAGAAGAAGGTCCTTTGAAAGCCCCCATTTGAGGAAAGCCCCAATCTTGTTTACCTGGGCAACCTCCAGGACCCCAAGCTGCCCCAGCTCGATGGCCGGCGTCTCCCTGGTCGCAATCAGGCGGTCATCCGAATCCCTGTAAAGAAAAACTTCAATTTCATCTCCCCGCTTCAGTCCCGGCGGAACCTGCTTTCTGGGAAGAAGAACACAATCCTGCTTCTTATCACCTGGTTCCGAATCGGCCAGGTAAAGGCCGAAATCGGTCTTATGGTCCACATACATCATCTGTTTTTTTCCTAAAATCATAACTATTTCCCTCTTATTTTTTTGAAGCCAGGAATCTGTCACATGTAATCAGGCAAACTATTCAAGCGACAGGTAAGCCAGAAGATCATGTTCCTGATTCTCATAGCGAAAGACAATCTTATCTCCCAGGTCCTGGCGTGACACAAGAATATGATCTCCCAGAAGAGCGGCCTTTCTGTAATCGATCCGCACCCGGTCGATTTCCTCATGTGCCACCAGATTTTCAGTCCACATGGCATAATAGTTGTTATTGACATGGCGGTTGGTATCAAGATGAATCTCCGATATGTCAAACTCGCTGACAGGGTCCCATTGGTCCCCGGCACGAATCTTTCTCTTGATCTTTACCTTGACATCCCCCGGATCCGGCACAAAAGCCCGGGACATCTCCTCAGAAACTCTGGTCGGCAGCAGGGATTCCGTATCCATCAGAATCCATACCGAATCCGCAGATACCAGGACATGTCCCTCCACGTCACGAATTTCAAACCGTCGATAACCGTAGTGCCCCTTCATCTTGTAGGGATGGGTGATCACCGAGAGGTCCTCGAACATCCTGGGACGTCTGCCGATCTTAATGTCATAAGCAAGTAAAAACCATGCCAGATGGTGGATTCTGTTGTAGGCGATTCCATAGCCGATCTGCTCCGACTGGAAAGTGGCGGTATCCTGAAAATAATTCAGGAGCTGATGGAGCGGCACGGTTCCATCCCCGGAACACTCACTGTATCGCACTGTGATATTCATTGTGTATTCCATATTTATGTCTCCTCTATAAATGTCTCCTGCATAAGGACTGTTAAACAAGAGTCTCTTACAATGGACTTTTTCCTACATGGAATGCAGCCTCCCTGCAGTTTTTCCATAAAGGAAGGGACTCTGTTAACATACACAAGGTTAACAGAATCCCTCAGCAAATTCAATTACCATTCTCTTGTAAACCGGTAAATAGGAAATAAAAATCAAAACCTTAGATCAGACGGTTCTTTTTTTCCTTCTCCTCGGCAATGATCATTTTCATAGCGGTCTCCACCGCAGCTGTCTCACCAAAGAAAGCCAGGGTCGTAATATGGTTGGGGCAGCTCCCCATAATCTCCACCGGGAGAACATTGCTGGTCTTTGCAACCCGGTCTGCATAGTAAAGAATACCGGCTACCGATGTCTGAAAAAGACCTACCGCATCATATCTGCGTTCTTTCAAATCTTCCTGGGACTCTTTGTTCATCTTGCGCATGAACATCTTCATTACATAACGTCCCGGATTGTAAATAATGTGCGCTTCTCTCATAATAAATACCTACCTCGATCCATGGTACTGTAATTGTTTAAGTGAAAACATTTTTACATAATCAACTGCATTCATCATATCATAATCAAAGCTTATAAACAATGCCTTTTCTTGAATAGGGCATGAAATTTTATCAGGCAAAAGGACAACAAAAAAGAGCCACGCTATGTGACTCTTTTACAGCGCTACCAGGATTCGAACCTGGAAATGCCGGAATCAGAATCCGGTGCCTTACCATTTGGCGATAGCGCTAAAGCTTCGGACGCATGACACATGGCAGGATAAACCATATCACATGTCAACTTGAATCCGAAAACGTGGGCAAGAGGATTCGAACCCCCGACCTTTTGGTCCGTAGCCAAACGCTCTATCCAGCTGAGCTATGCCCACACATATAATATTAAATAGATGCCGGTGATCGGAATCGAACCGATACGGGAGATTAGTCCCGCAGGATTTTAAGTCCTGTGCGTCTGCCAGTTCCGCCACACCG
>CADBME010000190.1 GCA_902795715.1 uncultured Lachnospiraceae bacterium
AGACACTGTACAATAGTATGAGGAACATGGGAAAAGCCAGAAAACTTTATATCAAAAAGCTTGCTTTAAACATTGAAAGGGTCGATGATTACGGGCAGAAAATAAAAGATGTCATAGCAAATGACTCTCGGCAATGGGAGTTACATTGGGAGTATGACCTGAAAAATTCATATGATAAGGATTCTTGTCAAGATGCTATTTCAGAATTAAATGAAGAGATAGTTTTCTGGAATAGTATTCCGGACACCTGCATAAGGCAAGACATTTGGGATCATATTGCAGTTCTTGAAGATTACAAAAACAAAATTGAACAAGAGATGAAAAAGATGTAATTTCCTCTTTTATAAGACATTTCATTATGCAGCCTCTTTATCATAGGCTTTTGGAGCAAATGAAATGCTACGTTCAGTAACCCAGAGTTTCAATTGGTCATTACGTGACAATACAGTAATTGTGGAAAGGGCACCACTGCCCTCATAAGACTAGCTCGTTCCGTTCCTGAGCTATGTTGCGCTGCCTGTCTGCAGAGTAAAAACCTGCATAAGGAAATAAGCCGTCAACGTTCCCTTATCGATATTGAACACCCAGATTACCAAGGTAGTCCCTGATCAGGACACAACAATGTTTGCCTGTTGCCTGAGTGGGGCAAGGGGCAGGAAGGCCGCCTATATCCTGAAAACCATGGGATATAGGTGGTTGTACAAGTCTTTTTCCTTTTTATTAGATGATTATTCCTTATGGTTCTGAACAATAATATCTTCTAATTGTTTTATCAATTGCGGGACTTCTTGCAGGACCACTTTTGCAATGATTGTCCAGTTCGTCCCATCGTAATCATGAACCAGTCGATGTCGCAAACCTGCAATCATATTCCATTCGATATCTTTGTGGTCATTTTTAAACTCGTCAGACAAGTAATTAACGTTTTCATCAATATTGTAAAGTGGAGTTGTAACAAGCCATGATAAAATTTCTCCTTTGCGAAATATTATAGCATTAAACAAATAAAATTAAAAATACAATTGGCGGAAGAGCGTTGCTCTCCCGCCTTTTCTGTATCATTAAAAAAACCATGAGAGCAGCCCATTTAATAGACATTCCTTAAAGCATATTTTCAGTCTTGGAATTCCTCAACGTTTTCTGCTTTGATGACAGACACCTCACACCTCTAACGATTAAACGACAGGTTCAATGACAATCCTGGATAAGTTGCTTATAATACTTCTAAACATTTTGCCATAGCTATTCGCTATTCAGACAGGGCAGAAAGGAGTTTTTACCATGACAAAAACATACTCTGTTAATCTGTGGAAAAGATACCTGAAGAAGATGATGGAAGCGGAGGGTGACGAAAGGATCATCGCTAACCCGGGCATAGCCTTTAGAAAGGATGTGGAGGATCATAAATATGATGATATGCCGGATGATATTTTTGAAACACTCTTAGACGATGTGAAGCAGGAATCGGGATTGTTTTTCCGTGATAAGCGCTGTGCTTCGATTAATGTACTTTTCCTGCGCGCTTTTACTTCCATGGAACTGACAGAAAAGGAATTGCATCTGCTCATCAAAGTATTTTCAAGTGCCCTGGCCCGTGCAGAGCTGGGAAATGAAAATCGGCATCAATTGTAAGGAGGACCTGCTATGAATACTGTTAATGTGACACCTAATATCTTCAGAGAAAGTGCCAAGGGTTTTGACAAGATACGGATCGAGGATGCGCTCCTGGAATCCCGTGAAATCTTCCTCACAGATATGGTCACCCCGGATACCATGACCAGCTTGCTGAAACAGCTGCTCTTCCTTTCCAGGAAGGACCCGCAGGCGGAGATTACCCTCTATATCAACAGCCCGGGAGGAGATGTTGACAGCGGCCTGGTTGTCTACGATTTCATGAAGGCCATACCGGCCCCCGTCCTCACAGTCTGCATCGGAGAAGCCGCCTCCATGGGGGCTGTCCTCTTCCTTGCCGGAGACCGCAGGGTCATGTTCCCCCATTCGAGGATCATGATCCATGATCCTTCTTTCGGCAACGGACTGGGCGCAGGCATGAAGCCCGACGAACTCGAAGAGCGGCTGGAAGACCTGAAGAAAGCCAGGGACACAGCTGTGCAGATTATCTCTTCAGTCACGGGAAAGACCGAGAATGAGATCCGTGAAAAGACCC
>CADBME010000191.1 GCA_902795715.1 uncultured Lachnospiraceae bacterium
CCGATGCGGCTGGTCCGCTGCCTATCTTCACATGGGCGAAAGTCAGGGCCAGAAGAAGAAGCACGGCCAGGATTCGGGGAAGAAGATTAGTCTTTTTCTCCTGTCCCCTGGAAAATTTACTCTCATGTCCTTCCTGGGGGGCCGGAAGAAGCTTGCCGCATCTTCGGCAGGCACGGGCTCCTCTTTTGTTCCTCATCCCACATTGGACGCAGACAGGGCCGCCTTTTCGTTCCCTGTTTGCAGTGATCAGCTTGCCGGCCAGGGCCGGAAGCAAAAGGGCAAGGATAGTCAGGGCCAGGAAAAGGAGGAATATTTTTCCTACGGTTTCCGCAATCCGGCCGGATGTCGCTTTGCCCGTCTCCTTCCTCCCGGCTTTTTCCATCCGGTCTATCCGGCCGTTTCCATCCCGGTCAATCAGGATAAAGCTTTCTTTTTCCGGTTCCAGGGAAGCAAAGACAAGACTCTTATCTGTCGTGGCAATTCCCTCGAATCTCCTCGAGTCTGCATAGTTTCCATCCTTGTCCTGGTAGGACAAAAGCAGGTCCACCGACTCTTTTCCCACTCCCTGAAGAGAAAGCTCATAGCCGCTTCCCGAGCCAGGATAAAGTTCAAAAATCAATCGATCCTTCTGGTCTTTCTCTCTCCAGACCAGACCCAGGGATGTCAGGGACATGCCATACTTTTCTCCATCCCGGTTCTTTTCTGTCCCTTCCTTGACGGGCGAAGAATCGGAGGAAGAAGATTCCGGACCCGATGGATGCCAGGACAGGACTTCCTCCCCATCCTGACAGATCCCTATCTCGGCCCGACCGGCAATCTCAAGCCGGCTCATCAGGCCCGGATGTGTCTGGCGAAGGGAAAGGTGACGGAGAACCTTGTTCAGATTCTTGTCTGTGGAAGCCGGATAGAAAGAAGCGGAGGAAGCAATGTCCCTGAAGGAGTCTGTCTTCTGATCGCTTCCGTCTCTTTCCTCAGCCCGGGCATCAATGCAGATTATGTCGATTCCCTCTTTTTTAAGGCTTTGGGAGAGCTCTTCTTCTTGTGTCAGATTCCCCATCTCTGCAGGATCCTTTTCATTGCTGATAAGGACCAGATCTTTGGGCCCTCCTTTTTCGGGTCCGGAGGACAAGATCTCTTTTGCACAGACCAGGGCTCCCTCAAGATCCGGTGCCTTTAGACCGAGGCCGGCATCCGGGTCCATTCCGGTCTCATTTGTAAGGGAGAGAATAGCCCGGTCCACAGCAGTCCTGGTGAACAAGTCATTTTGGGGCTGCCAGCCGGCTTCCGCGCCAGATGCCGGCGATTCTTCCCCTCCCGCCCCGATGATATGAATCCTGCTAGAAGGAATCTGCCCCAGCAGGGAGTCCACATAGGAAAGGAGGGCCTTCTGCTCCCCGTCCGTTACCATGCCGGACAGTCCCGGAATCACCACAATATCTCCTCCGGTCTTCCCGGCCATGTAGGGGGTAGAGATCGTCACACTCTTCTGATAGTCTCCGTCCTCTCCATTTTCCCCATCCTTTTCATTCCCGGACAGGCCGGCTTCATTGACTGTTAAAGTCAGGCTGCAGATCCGGTTTTCCTCGGAATCCGTCAGGGTAAGATAATAGAAACCGGGTTGAGTTTTTATATGGATTTTTCCGGTAAAGGCTTCTTTGCTGACAAGATCTTTGTCCGGATGAGCCAGGTCGGAAATGGTGACCAGGCCCTCTTTGATCGGGGCATGATCCTGATCTAAAACAGTCAGGTCCGATTCCGATGCCAGACAATAGTCAGCGCAACCGGGAATACCGGTCTGGTCCAGAGCATCGATCACACAGTCGAGCTGGGCGGAACTGATCCTCCCGGTCCGGCACAGAAAAGCCGCCGTATTCTCAAGGGCAAAACGAAAGTCCTCCAGAGTGCTCATGCTGTTGACCGACCAGAAAGCATTGTAGAAGAGCTGGCCAAGCCGGAGATTGTTCACCTTTTTTTCCTCAGTCCCGTCAATCCCCCGGGTCATCAGCCATGCACAGTGACTGATCAGGTAAGCTCCATCATGAGCATCCTCCAGGGATTCCATATCCCGGTAAGCAGTCACCTGATCATTCCGGGCCTCCTTGGCACTTCTCGGTGCCGAGGTATACTTCATACTGATCCAGTCACAGCTGTTATCATAGTAGGAAGCCTTGCCGGTCCCATCATAGGAATCCTCAATCAGCTCACCAAAGACATCGGCAAGACCTTCAGACAGCACGTCATTTTCCAGGGGGTATGTCAATCCGAATTCCCTGTCCCAGGCTTCATTGATCATTCCGTGAGTGTATTCATGGCCCATCAGGTCAAGCCATGCCGAAACCTGACAGGGGTTTTTCTTCTGGTGACCTATGAGGATATACTGCTGTCCGGCCGGATTGCGGACAAGGACACCATTATCATTGAGATTTCCCTCCGGCAGACCCACATAGATTTTCAGGAGAGTGTCGTCCCCATTAAAGCCCTTTCGTCCCTGGGTTCTGGCAAAATACTGCCAGGCCCTCTGGATATTATAGAGGGCATCCACGGCACTCTGCTTTACAGGATCAAGTCCGTCTGCCTTTCTTGTGGGATTGATGGAGATTGCTTCCCCTTCTTTTCCGTAGGCATAGACTCCGATATGGCGATTGGTATCTCTGACCAGGGCCTGATCCGGCCGGATCAGGTCAAGGGCCAGGTCCTTCTCTCCTGTCTGCCCCCGGACAGTAAGGTGGGCCATGGCCGCCTCAGTCATATTTCCGAAGGATTCCACATCTCCGCTTAAGGCATCAACATGGAAAATGGCAGACTGCATACTATCTTTCCGGTCTGCGCGGAATATGTATACCAGGCGGGCTTCCTCTCCTTCCTGACAGAGGATGTGAAGGCCCCGAATCGTCTTTTTCGCTTCCCGGCCGGCCTTACCGTATTCCCTCTCCAGATGCCTGTTCCATATTTTTTTCGCCTTCTCTTCCCCTATGACAGAGGAGAGCATGGAATCCACCGAATCCGGCACCCGGGCTTCCCGGCCGATGATGGTCCGAATCTTTCCTTCCGCTTCCACGGTCATGGTAAGAACATAGCCCAGAAGGGGAACTTCTTTGTAAGTCTGGTTTAAGACATAGGTATCCATCAGATGGTGATGATCGTGAGATATACACCGGTAGTTATATCGTGTAAGGTCCAGCCCAAAATCTGATCCTGCATCCCTTACCGCCTGCTCTGCCGCCTCCTCACTATCCACCGGATAGCTGATATCATAACGGTCACTGACCGATGAAGCCATTACCCTTCCCGAATTCCCTGCGCCCAGGGTCTCTGAAGTTCCCTCTCCTCTTTGGAGGGAATCCTGCAACATTATTTCCCCGCTGCCGCTTCTTGCAGGAGATTCTGCCGTGGCATAGGCAGCTTTATCGGAAAACAAAAGGGCATGTGTCATATAAGCGTTGGCTGCAAGGGCAAAGAGGATGGTCAGGGCCAGCAATCTGGCGGACATGCCCGGTCCTCTTCCTGCATGGGGATCTTTATTATTCTTCTTTTGGTAATTTGACTTTTTCTTCATGGTATGGCTTGCTCCATCAGGCTGATCAGACCTTGGTCCGACAGATTTTACAATCGTTTTTCTTAAGAATCTTGATTCGGGAACTCCGCCGACAGGAAAAAGGGTCGGGTCCGGAATCCCTTATCAGGATAATTGTACCATAATTTCCGGCTGGAATACACAGGGAAAAGGCTGCCGCATTTTTTTAATGCGGCAGCCTCTTGCAGTCATATAAGAAATGTCCGTCGGCATATGGAGAAAAGGTATGTCCCGGGGACCGGATTCCTATTTACCTGACGTAGGAAACCTCTCCGATTCTCTCAAATTCGTGGATTCCGCCATCACCGTCCTTGTATCCCAGGGCTGCCATGCCGAATACCACATGGTCTGCCGGAATACCGAACTCGTCAAGGATGGGACGGATTCTGTCGGTGTCGCAGATACCCTGGATCTGGTTGATCCAGCAGGAGCCGACTCCGAAAGAGTGAGCGGCCAGGAAAATATTTTCCAGGGCTACTGCGTTGTCTTCTTTGCTGAACTTGCTGTCTCTTAAGTTGGAAGGAATGATAAGGACTGTGGGATTGTACATATTGTAACCGTCCCGGCTGAGTTCTTCGGCGATGGCAGCTGCCAGCTTCTGGATTTTTTCTTTGTTGGTCACTACAGTGAACTTCCAGGTTTTGGCACCGCGGCCGCTTGGTGCATGGAGGGCCGCATCCACAATGGCCTCAAGCACGTCATCCGGAATCGGCTGATCCGTATACTTTCGCACGCTTCTTCTTGTCAGGATTCCATTCATTAATTCATTCATAAAGAGACCTCCCATCCCATAGCTTCATTCTCTAATCTCTGATTCTTATTACATTCCTTATTGCCGGATATCTATTCCATCTCAATCTCATGGATCATGGCAACCCGGCGTTCATGCCGGCCGCTTCCTATGTATTTGGCATCCAGCCAGGCATCCACGATGGCTTTTGCCGTCTCGAGGCCCACGATCCTTGCCCCGAAGGCAATAATGTTGGCGTTGTTGTGTTCTTTGGTAAGCCTTGCCGTAACCGGCTCGCTGCATACAGCTGCCCGTATGCCCTTTACCTTATTGGCAGAAATGGAAATACCGATTCCTGTACCGCAGATCAGGACACCGGCATCAACTTCCCCCGAGGCTACAGC
>CADBME010000192.1 GCA_902795715.1 uncultured Lachnospiraceae bacterium
GCTCTCCTGGTGGGCGTGGCACAAGCCAAGGCTATAGCTTATGCCTCCGGCAAGCCCCTGGTGGGTGTCCATCATATTGAGGGGCATATCAGCGCTAATTACATAGAACATCCCGACCTGAAACCTCCCTTTTTATGTCTGGTGGCATCCGGAGGACATTCCCACCTGGTCCTGGTCAAGGACTATGGGGTCTACGAGATTATAGGAAGGACAAGGGATGATGCAGCAGGGGAAGCCTTTGACAAGGTAGCCCGGTCCATCGGGCTCGGCTATCCGGGCGGTCCCAAGATTGACCGCGAAGCGGCCAAAGGAGATCCCCAGGCTATATCATTTCCCAGGGCAAAGATCGTGGACAATCCCTATGATTTCAGCTTCAGCGGGCTGAAGTCGGCTGTGCTCAACTATCTCAACCAGTGCGCAATGAAGAAAGAAGAGATAAACAGGGCAGATGTAGCCGCTTCTTTCCAGCAGGCCGTGGTCGATGTTCTGTGCGAGCACACCATCAAGGCGGCAGAAGACCTGGGCATCAGCAAGGTGGCGATTGCCGGAGGGGTGGCAGCCAATTCTTCCCTGCGAAAGCAGATGGAGTCCATGTGCCGCAATAAAAAATTCGAATTTATATACCCATCTCTTATCTACTGCACGGACAATGCCGCCATGATCGGCACGGCCGGCTATTATGAGTATATGAGGGGAGTCCGTCACGGATGGGATCTGAATGCCATCCCCAACCTGACTATTGGCCAGAGAGCCTGATAAGAGGCGGGTAAGTTTGGAGTCAAAGCCTATGGAAAGCAAGAAAAAAGACAAAGTCATAGCCATTGTTCTGGCCGGTGGAATCGGCAGCCGGATGGTTGAACAGCTGCGCAGAGAAAATGGAGATCAAAGCGATCATTTCCAGAAGAAGCAGTATATGAGCCTCCTGGGCAAACCCATGCTCAGCTATGCCCTGGATGCCTTCGAACAGAGTCAGGTGGATGAGATCTGCCTTGTGGTCTCTGCCGGAGACCGGGACTATGTCCGCCGGGATCTTCTGGACAGGTACGGTTACCGCAAGGTGACCCGGATGGTGGAAGGCGGTTCGGAACGCTATTACTCCGTTTACAATGGCCTCCTGGCTATAGAAAAAGATTTGGAGAAAATACCAGCTATGGACCGGGAGTACAGGGAAGAGTATGTGCTCATCCACGATTCAGCCCGGGCCCTGATCACACCGGAACTGGTAAACCGCTGTATCCGCCAGGTGAAAAAGGATAAGGCCTGTGTGATTGGGATGCCATCCAAGGATACCATCCGCCTGGCAGACCAGGAGGGCTGGTCTAAGGGAACTCCGCCCAGGAAGGGTATGTGGATCGTTCACACCCCCCAGTGCTTTGTCTTCCGTGAGATTCTGGATGCTTTCAGGAAAATGATCGAAGCCGGCGATCAGACTGTGACCGATGACGGCATGGTCATGGAGCGCTTCGGCAATCGGAATGTCCGAATGTTTGAAGGGAGCTATGAGAACATAAAGATTACAACTCCCGATGATATTGTAACAGGGGAAGCGATTCTCAGAAAAAGACTTTGCGGCAAAGACGGCGAAGATAATAATTGACACAAATCAGAAGGCAGGAAAAGCCGCCATAAAAGGAGAACAAATCAGGTGATTAAGATAAAGAGTGAGCAGGACCTCAACCCTTACAGTCTGGCAACGGTCGACGAGTCGCCGGATGACGAAAAAGAGGTTATTGAAGAATTCGTCATTATCGATGAGGATGAGGATTCCACTGCGGATGATGAAAATGACAGCGAGGACGATTCCGAAGGTAAGGGAAAAGACCGGGATGATGATAATACAGGCAGCATTGACCACTGTTATGTCTGCCACAGAACGACAGACCAGGGAGCCAAACTGATCCATATCCCCAACCAGATGAGCATATGCACAGATTGTATGCAGAAATCCATCGACTCTTTTGGAAATGGGTCCTTGGGAAACGGAATTCAGTTCCTGGACCTGACCAACATGGATTTCAATAAACTGAGCAATATGAATCTGGGCGATCTTCTTTCCGGGAATCTGAACGCCAGCAAGCCCAAGCCCAAAAAGGCCAAGAAAAAGAAGAAAAAGAAAAAGAAGCAGGAAATGCCGCTGACCATGCGGACTATTCCGGCTCCCCACCAGATCAAGGAGAAGCTGGATGAATACGTAATCGGACAGGATTATGCCAAAAAGGTCATGTCCGTGGCTGTTTATAATCACTATAAGAGAGTGATCACAAACACCATGGATGAGATTGAGATCGATAAATCCAACATGCTCATGATCGGACCGACCGGTTCCGGTAAGACCTATCTGGTCCGGACCCTGGCCAGGCTTTTGAATGTGCCCCTGGCGGTCTGCGATGCCACATCCCTGACTGAGGCCGGTTACATCGGCGACGATGTGGAAAGTGTTCTGAGCAAGCTTCTGGCCAACGCCGACAACGATGTCGAGAAGGCGGAAACCGGAATCATTTTCATCGATGAGATCGATAAGATCGCCAAGAAAAAGAATACCACCAGCCGGGACGTGAGCGGAGAATCTGTCCAGCAGGGCCTGCTCAAGCTCCTGGAGGGAGCCGATGTCGAGGTCCCGGTGGGAGCCAGCTCCAAGAATGCCATGGTGCCCACCGTAATGATGAATACCAGAAATATTCTCTTTGTCTGCGGCGGGGCATTTCCCGATCTGGATAAGATCATCAAGGAGAGGATGACCAGGAATTCCTCCATCGGATTCGGGGCGGACCTCAAGGATAAATACGACAAAGAGAAAAACATGTTCCAGTATGTGACCGTGGAGGATATCCGCAAGTTCGGCATGATTCCGGAGTTTATCGGAAGACTGCCTGTTATATTCACCTTGAATCCTCTGGATGAGGATATGCTGGTGGATATTCTCAAGGAGCCAAAGAATGCTATCCTGAAACAATATCAGAAGCTGCTGGCTCTGGACGAGGTCGACCTGCAGTTTGAGGATGGGGCCCTTCATGCCATCGCGGAGGAGGCCATGAAAAAAGACACGGGAGCCCGGGCTCTCCGTGCCATCATCGAGAAAATCATGCTGGATA
>CADBME010000193.1 GCA_902795715.1 uncultured Lachnospiraceae bacterium
ATTGGGGAGACGGGGAAACGCATCAAGGGCTACGAAATATGAAGGCACCATATAGTAGGGAAGTTCACTGGAAAGCAAGTCTCTGGTTGCCGCGGGATCAATCTTTTTGTCTCCGATGTAATACAGACACAGATAGGCCCGCTTATCATCAACGAAACCTTTGACAATACATTGATTGATTCCCAGAAGTCTCTTAGCTACCACTTCGATCTCTGAGGGTTCCACACGGTTTCCGTTAATCTTGATCATATCATTGATCCGTCCGGTCAACAGCAGTTGACCCTGTTCATCGAATCGACCTTAATCCCCTGAATGATAAATATCTCCACGTTTGGCCTGAATCGTCTCTTCCTCAAGGTGGATATAACCTCTGAAAAATGGATTATAAAAGCATATTTCACCTACTTCACCCGATGCAACCTCCCTGCCTTCCGCATCCAGAAGCTTAAGATCGAGGAAATCAACATTCGGTTTTCCCACAGGACAGATACCATATTTTTTGTCCATGAGAAATTCGGCAACGGTGAAAGTAGACTCGCTCATGACGTAAGTATTGAAGAGAGGAGTGGTTCCCGGTTTAATGCCCCCTGCAGGTTCACTGCTGCAGATGATAAACTTTAAGTAAGGGCCAAAGTCCGTACCCACAGACCGAATAAGAGAGGGAGGCAAAAAAGCACTGGTAATCTGATTATCTATAAAGTACATCTTGAGCTTGAGAGGATTCTTGATGATTTCATAAGGCAGTACATAAGAAAGCATCCCGGTGCAGAAGGTAGTCAGGATAAGCTTTACCGTAGCAACAAAGCTGAAGGGTGCAGTGTGAGCAGCACGGAAGCTTTCATCCAGGTTAAAGCGGTTTTGACAGATGCCGCAGGCATAATTCATCTTTAATGTGCCATACTCATGCAGCACTCCCTTAGGTCTGCCTGTACTGCCGGAAGTATAGATTGCGAAGGCAGCATCATGAAGATCATGTGGCTCAAATCCATATAAAGGATTCATTTCCATGATTTCCATCCAGGTATCGATGTCAATGACAGCTTTTACATTGCCATCTTTTTTGATATATTCAATCCTGTCTTTCGGATAGCTTGGCTCTACTACAATAAATGCTGCTCCGGCTTTCCATACGCCCAGCATGGAGATTAATGCGGAGGCGCTTCTTGGCAGGTTGATCATTACCATATCCTCTCTGCCAATGGAATGTTTCTTCAGCCATGCTCTTATTTTTGCAGACAAGGTATCAACAGCCTCCCTGGTAAAAGAAACAGAGGCATCAGCACCTTCCACAATAATCGCCTCATTCGGTTTCTCTTCTACAAGTTTTGTCCAGATTGATGAGAGATCTGGTATGGTGTCAAAAAAACTGCTGTTCTTCAAAATATCCTCCTTATCATTTGCTTTCGCAACCGGGTCTTTTATCCCTGATCTGCAGGTATTTTTCGCCTTGCTATATAGTATCGAATAATAAAAAACAGGCCGAGATAGAAAGCATAGGAACATACCTGTGTGATAAAATCCAACTGTGATTTTATCGGATTATTTTGATAATGGGCCTTCATAAAGGTATCAATCAGAGCGCACACCAGGGTGATGAGAAGACTGACAACCATGATGGTCATCCCTTTTTTGAAGTTTTTCCTCGCGGAAGCTTTTAATTCCTCTACCTCCATTTGTAAGTCATCATCTTCAAGGGTCTCATTTCCTGTTTCATCAATCAGGGCATTCCCGGTATCCGTAGTATTCTCTGCCGGTCGTTCCAGCTCATTTGTCTCTGAGCTTTTATAGTTTTCTGTTCCCATCAAAGTATCGTCCCCCCTTCTTTCCTGAAAACGATCTTTAATTATAAGCCGTTTTCCAGGAGTATTTCTGTCTGTGCTTATTATACCAAGCTGCAGGCGTTATGACCAGAAGATAATAAGTGAAAGCTCTGTTTTCGTTTAATAAAAATTATAATCCCTCGAATTCCGGTTTTTATGCTACAATTGACTTGTCAAAAAGAGACGATGGAGATAAGGAAAAACAACTATGGAAACAGATAAGAAGACGCAGAATGATGCGACTTACGGAGAACAACTCTATAACATCCTATTTCAAATCATAGGAAATAAGAAAAACGCCAACCTCATCGAGAGCCTTCGGGGGGAGAATGCTGTCCTGACATACCTTATGCATCATCCCACACAAGCCTATCCGAGCAGACTGGCACAAAAGCTGTCTCTCGTTCCCGGTAGGATGACGGATATCCTGAAGACACTGGAAAAGAAAGGCATGATCCGCAGAGAGAAGGACCCGGAAGACCGCAGGCGGGTGCAGGTGATCATCACACCGAAAGGTATTCGCAATGTGACTGAGCGGAGGGAACATATCCGGATACAGTACAGTGGCCTTTATGAGGCTCTGGGATTGGAGGATACGGTGAAGCTGATTGAGCTGCTCGCTAAGG
>CADBME010000194.1 GCA_902795715.1 uncultured Lachnospiraceae bacterium
ATATTCTTTCCAAACATGGATACGATCTTGCCGTAAAAATAACAGTTTCCCATGAACATGTGGTGCTCCGGAAGAATCTTCTCAAGGGTCGCATCCTCATAATTGATGGCTGTGATTATATTCTTTTCCGCTTGGATCACACACCTGGGTTTGCCGGAAACAAGGATGATATCCCCTTTAGTCAGCTTATTGGTTGGAACAAGAAAGAAGAATTCCTCGCCTATATCGAAGACGAACTGATCACAGTTGGTCAGCCGGCCCTTTTTCACATCGTAGCTTTTGAAGCCGGACCCGGTCTTCACCGCGATGTTCCCGTTCATGGACAATCTGCACATGCCGGGATCGATTTTACCGAACATATCTTTAAGCATCTCCATATCAACACCCCCTTTTAAAACCGGAAAATATTAAGTAGTTATTTGCTACTTATATATTAGTAGCTTTTTGCTACTTTGTCAAGAGGTTTTTTGCTTTTATTTTTCGGTAAGTTTTTTTCTCTAACTAACAGGGCTCCTGCAAAGCCATCCCGGCATCAGGCCTTGAGGAGGAAACTAGCAGGCTGCCGGCCTTTCTCTCATCAAAAAAAGGGCAGGATTCCATGTATTGTGATACACGAAATCCTGCCGATTTGGGATGGCTGTTTAATGGGTCAGCCATCTGATTTTTGTGAATGCCGGACAGCTGAATCATGCTGCCTGATCAAACTATATCCTCTTTCTTCCGCCTATAAAAACTGCCTCGACGGAATAATCGTCGCGCAAAACGACAATGTCAGCATCCTTCCCTGTCTGAAGAGATCCTTTAGAAGTATCCATACCGATCAGACGGGCAGGATTGAGAGTACAACTGTTGATAGCTGTCTGCCAGGGCAGACAGGCTTTTTCCACCAGGTTGCGGAGCCCCTCGTTGACCTTCAGAGTGGAGCCTGCCAGATTTCCGGAGTCCAGAAGATGGGCACTGCCATCCTCATATAGTTCAATGGGATTTCCTCCGAAGAGGACACGGGTTCCGGCGGGCAGGCCCTTGACACAGAGTGAATCCGTGATCATGACTCCGTAGTCCGGTCCCTTATTGGTGAAAAAAGAGCGAACCGCTCCCCAGGTGGAGTGAAGGCCGTCGCAGATAATCTCTCCAAATACATTACCAAAAGAGAAGGCCGCCCCGGGAATCCCCGGTTCCCGGTGATGGAAAGGTGCCATACCGTTGTAGGTATGGGTCACGCTGCGGGCACCGTTTGCAAAAGCCATGGCTGCCTGGGCATAGGTCGCCGAGGAATGGCCAAGTGAAACCACAATTCCAAGTTCATTCAGGTACCTGGTCAGCTGATATCCTTCATCGTGTTCACAGGCCAGGGTCACAATCCGGATCAGGCCCTCCGAAGCCGCATAATACCGCTTAAACTGTTCCACATCCGGCTTCACACAGAACTGGTCCGGCTGGGCACCCTTGAAGGTCCTGTCAAGATAGGGGCCCTCAAAATGAATCCCCAGAATCTGCGACCCCGGAACACTTTCCGGATCCTCCCGCTGTTGACGGGCAACCTCCGCAACATTCTGCAGGGCTTTGGTCAAAACTTCTTCAGATTGGGTAATCGTTGTGGGGAGAATACCGGTTACACCCTCCTCAAGGACCTTTTCCAGCCACTCCTTCAATCCCTGATCTTTCGCGTCGTTGGTATCAAAACCATAGGCACCGTGAGTGTGGACATCGATAAAACCGGGAACCAAACGAAGATCACCGAAATCCATGTCCGGCACAAAAGTCCCGAAGGGGTAGATTCCTTCGATTCTCCCGGATTCTGACGAGATCTCAATCTGGACCTCCATCCAGTCATTTAACACCCAAACTCTTCTACTCTGCAGAATCATCTGCTCTCCCTCCTCGAAACAGTATTCTCCGCACCCTTCTATCATCATTCATTCGAACTCAATGGTTCCCGGTGGTTTGCTGGTCAGGTCATAAAATACCCGGTTCACTCCTTTGACCTCATTGATGATTCGGGTCATGGTCCGGTTAAGTAGGGAATAAGGGATTTCCGCAGCTTCAGCCGTCATGAAGTCAATAGTCTGGACAGCCCGGAGCACGACCGCGTAATCATAGGTTCTCTCATCTCCCATCACTCCGACCGACCGGACGTTAGTCAAGGCTGCAAAGTACTGGTTGATATCCTGGCTCAGGCCGGCCTTGTCGATTTCTTCTCGATAAATGGCATCGGCCTCCTGGACAATACGGACTTTTTCTTCTGTGATGTCACCGATAATACGAATTCCCAGACCGGGGCCCGGGAAGGGCTGGCGAAATACAAGTTGAGCCGGAATGCCCAGTTCCAGACCGGCTTTTCTGACTTCATCCTTAAAGAGATCACGGAGGGGTTCGATGATTTCTCTGAAGTCGACATAATCAGGCAAACCTCCCACATTGTGATGGGACTTGATAACAGCCGATTCACCCCCCAGACCACTTTCTACTATGTCGGGGTAGATTGTTCCCTGAACCAGGTAGTCCACGGCACCGATTTTCTTTGCTTCCTCCTCAAATACCCGGATGAATTCTTCTCCGATGATTTTTCTCTTCTGTTCAGGATCCGTCTCACCGGCCAGCTTCACATAGAATCTGTTCCGGGCATTTACCCGGATGAAATTGAGCTCATAGGGCCCCTCCGGCCCGAAGACAGCTTCTACCTGGTCTCCCTCATCCTTGCGGAGAAGGCCATGATCTACGAAAACACAAGTCAGCTGGCTGCCCACTGCTTTGGAAAGGAGAACAGCCGCCACGGAAGAGTCCACTCCACCGGAAAGAGCACAAAGCACTTTACCCTTTCCGACCTTATCGCGTATGTTTTGAATAGAGGCTTCCACAAAGGAATCCATCCTCCAGTCACCGGCACAACCGCAGATCCGGTGAACATAATTATACAGAATCTCCTTGCCCTTGTCCGTGTGGAGAACCTCGGGATGGAACTGGATGGCATAGAGGTTTTTATCTTTATTTTCTGCAGCAGCCACCGGACAGTCTTTGGTATGGGCAAGGATCCGGAATCCCGGAGCCATCTCCGAAATGTAATCAAAGTGGCTCATCCATGTAATGGTTTCTGAAGGCAGGCCTGCAAAGAGGTCGGAGTCAGTCTCCAGTCTTGTTGCCGTCTTTCCATACTCGCGGACCGGAGCTTTTTCCACCTTACCGCCCAAAAGGTGCATCATAAGCTGGGCACCATAGCAGAGACCCAGAACAGGGATGCCCAGATTGAAGAGGTCTCTGTCACAGGAGGGAGCTCCCGATTCATAGCAGCTGTTGGGTCCGCCGGTCAGAATAATCCCTTTAGGCTTGATTTCCCTGATTTTGGTCAGAGCTGATTTGTAAGAATAAATCTCACAATACACATTGCATTCCCTGACACGCCGTGCTACCAGCTGGTTGTACTGTCCTCCAAAGTCTATGACGATTACTGTTTCTCTTTTCACAGGCCCGTCTCCTTTTCTATCATCATGGCTGTACATTTTCTATTTTCCTGATTGTACATTTACTATCTCAGAAAACCTGTCACAAGACATATTTTTTATACTTTTGCAGATCCTGAAGTTTGCACCGCAAGGAGAGTCTGGTCCCTTCTGCCAGATAATCTGTCTCATGAACAAGGGCATTCTCATTAAAATAAGAAACCAGGCTTCCTTCCGAATAGGGTATCAGCATCTGACACTCCACGGTATCACCGGCCAGCTCACGACCGATCAGATCAGCCAGCTGGTCAAGTCCGAGCCCTTTTCCGGCTGCCATGTATATGCAGCCATCCCCGACTTTCGGCAGTTCTTCAGGCATCCGTCCCGGGTCTTTATCTTCCAGGAGATCACATTTGTTGTAAACATGGATACAGGGAATCTTTTCTGCTCCCAGTTGGCGCAGGGTCTCGCCGGTCACCTGCATCTGTTCTTCGAAAGACGGGTCGGAGTAATCCACCACATGCAGAAGAAGATCTGCATAGCATACTTCCTCCAGTGTAGACCGGAAAGATTCGATCAGATTGTGAGGGAGACGACTGACAAAGCCTACAGTATCCGAAAGGAGAAATTCCTGATTGTCCGGAAGGACAATTTTGCGGATAGTCGTATCAAGTGTAGCGAAAAGCATATCTTTTACAAAGACTTTCCTGTCCTCAGTCTGCTCTTCATTCTCATCTTCAGGAGAAAACCGGTCCAGCAGGGCATTCATCAGTGTGGACTTGCCGGCATTGGTGTATCCTACCAGGGCAACCTGGGCAATACCGCGGGTCAGCCTGCGTTTTCTCTTGGTTTCTCTGTTTTGTTCTACTTCCTTTAATTCCTTTTTCAGTTCCGATATTCTGTGCCGGATTTTACGCCGGTCAAGTTCCAGCTTCTTCTCACCGGCTCCCTTGTTGGCAAAGCCTCCGCCGGATCCGCCTCCCTGTCGGCTCAGCATCTCTCCGATGCCTGCAAGCCGGGGAAGTTCATACTGGAGTCTGGCCGTTTCCACCTGAATCTGAGCTTCTCTGCTTCTGGCTCTCCGGGAAAAAATCTCCAGAATCAGGGATGTCCGGTCTATGACCGCCCTTTCAATCATCTGGTTCAGATTCCTCAGCTGCATGGGAGACAGGGACTGGCTGAAGATCACCATCTCAGCCTCCAGCATGTGAGCCAGCGCTTTGACCTCTTCCACCTTACCCTTTCCGATGTAAACACCTGTATTGACCTGACTGATATTCTGAGTCTCCACGCCTACAACTTCCATATCGCAGGCTTCTGCCAGATTTTCCAGCTCGATAAGGCCATTTTCAAAATCCGGATCATGATTCAGATTGACTCCGACGATCAATACTTTTGTCTTTTCTTCCATAGCTTTTACCTACTCATAATTCTTATTATTTATCTTTTTCTTTCTGATGATCCGTCTTCAGAATCCTCTTTAAAAACTGGCCGGTATAAGATTCAGGCACCAGGGAAACTTCCTCCGGTGTGCCGCAGGTGACAAGGGTCCCGCCACCTTCGCCGCCTTCCGGTCCCATGTCTATAATATAATCTGCTACCTTGATTACTTCAAGGTTATGTTCAATGACAACAACAGTATTGCCTCCTTCCGTCAGACGATGAAGAATCTTCACCAGCTTATGGACATCGGCAAAGTGCAGGCCCGTCGTTGGCTCATCAAGCACGTATATAGTCTTCCCCGTACTCTGGCGGGAGAGCTCCGTAGCCAGCTTAACCCTCTGGGCTTCTCCTCCGGACAGGGTAGTGGATGGCTGACCCAGCTTAATATAACCCAGACCCACATCCCTGAGGGTCACAATCTTGCGCCGTATGGAAGGAACGCTTTCAAAGAAATCGCAAGCTTCATCCACCGTCATATCCAGGATTTCGAATATATTTTTACCCCTGTAACGGACTTCCAGGGTTTCCCTGTTGTATCTCTTTCCCTGGCATACCTCGCATGGGACATAAACATCCGGCAGGAAATGCATCTCAATCTTCAGGATACCGTCTCCGGCACAGGCTTCACAGCGGCCGCCCTTTTTATTGAAGCTGAATCTTCCTTTATTGTAGCCGCGGGCTTTGGCATCTTTTGTCATGGCAAAGAGCTCTCGGATCAGGTCAAAGACTCCCGTATAGGTAGCCGGATTGGAACGGGGTGTTCTTCCAATGGGAGACTGGTCGATACTGATTATTTTATCCAGCTGCTTCAATCCCTCAATCTTTTTGTGTTTTCCGGATTTCATCTGAGCCCGGTTGAGGACATTGGCCAGCTTTTTGTAGAGGATTTCGTTGACCAGAGAACTTTTTCCCGACCCGGACACTCCGGTAACACAGGTTAGAACTCCCAGGGGAAATGACACATCGATATTCTTAAGATTGTTTTCCGCCGCTCCGCGGACGGTGATGATGCCCTGGGCTTTTTTCCGTTCCTGAGGGATGGGAATCTTTCTCCGCCCGCTCAGATAATCTCCGGTGATGGAGTTGGGGTTACGCATAAGCTCATCGGCGGTTCCGGTGGCAACCACTTCGCCGCCGTGTTCTCCCGCTTCCGGTCCGATATCTACGATATAATCGGCTTCCCGCATGGTATCTTCATCATGCTCCACCACGACAAGGGTATTTCCCAGGTCTCTCAGACTCTTCAAAGCCGAGATCAGCTTATTATTATCCCTCTGGTGGAGACCGATGCTGGGTTCGTCCAGTATGTAGGCGACACCGACCAGGCCGGAACCGATCTGGGTTGCCAGGCGGATCCGCTGGGCTTCTCCGCCGGAAAGAGTGGCCGTGGGCTGTGAAAGCTTCAGATAATCCAGTCCCACTTCATTCAGAAAGCCGACCCTTCCCCGGATCTCCCGAAGAATCTGCTTACCGATCATCTTCTGCCGGTCAGTCAGTTGAAGATCTTCTGTAAAATAATGAAGGAAAGCCTTCACGGACATATTGGTCAGTTGATAAATATTATAATCACCCACCGTAACGGCCAGAGATTCTTTTTTCAATCTCATCCCCTGACAGGAATCACAGGGAGATACGGTCATAAAGCTTTCGTACTCTTCCTTCATCCGATCGGAATGATTCTCCCGGTATCTTCGTCGGATATTTTCCAGAAGTCCCTCAAAAGCTACATCATATACCCCTTCGCCCCGCTGTCCCTTATAATGAACCTTGACCTCCCGGCCTCCGGTACCGTAAATCAGAACATCCTGGGCGGATTCCGGCAGATCCTCAAAAGGAGTGTCCAGATCAAAATGGCAGGCCTGGCTGAGAGCTGCCAGAATCGCATAGGTAAAACTCCTGGGGTTGGTACAGGACTGCCATCCGGTAACCGTGATGGCACCATCGCTGATGCTTTTCGTTTTATCCGGAATCATCAAGTCGACGTCAAACTCCATCTTGAATCCCAGACCATGACAGACGGGACAGGCGCCAAAGGGATTATTAAAAGAGAAGCTTCTCGGCTCAATCTCATCTATGCTGATTCCGCAGTCCGGACAGGAGAAACTCTGGCTGAAGGTCATGGTTTCCCCATCTATCACATCTACGACCAGCAGTCCGCCGGTCAGGGCCATGACTGTCTCAACCGAATCGGCCAGCCTCTGGTGGATTCCCTCCCGGATCACAAGCCGGTCCACGATAATCTCAATATTATGTTTCTTATTCTTCTCAAGCTGTATCTCTTCCGAAAGTTCATAGAGGTTCCCGTCGATTCGGACACGGACATATCCGCTTCTTCTGGCATCGTTGAGAACCTTAACGTGCTCTCCCTTCCGGCCCCTGACAATAGGAGCCAGCAGCTGAATCCTGCTTCTCTCCGGCAGGTTCATCAGGATATCCACAATCTGGTCTACGGTCTGTTTCTCAATCTCCCTGCCGCACTTGGGGCAGTGGGGGATTCCGATCCTTGCGTAGAGAAGGCGAAGATAATCATAAATCTCTGTAACGGTACCGACGGTAGACCTGGGATTCCGGTTGGTCGACTTCTGGTCTATGGAAATAGCCGGTGACAAGCCCTGGATATCATCCACATCCGGTTTCTCCATCTGACCCAGAAACTGGCGGGCATAGGATGACAGGGATTCCATGTATCTCCTCTGCCCTTCCGCATAAATCGTATCAAAGGCCAGAGAGGACTTGCCGGACCCGGACAAACCGGTCAGAACGACGAACTCATTTCTGGGAATGTCAATATTGATATCTTTCAGGTTATGCTCTCTGGCACCACGTATCTTTATAAATTCTCTCTTCTTCATAATAATCTTTCATAATATTCCGAATATAAAGTCAAATAGTCTCACGGGATAGCGGGCAAGCATTCATGAGCTTCTTCCTTTCCAGACAAAACTCGGAAAAACTCAGCGGTCGTAATCCCTGAGCGCCACCTTATATTCTTTTAATTCATCCCGCAGAACCGCTGCCTGCTCAAAGTTCAGCTCAGCGGCTGCCTTGTTCATCTTTTTGGTCAGGCTGGCGATCTCTTCTTTCAGTTCCTTTCTATTCATGGATTCCACATCCTTCTTGAGACTGCGGTCCTTTCTCTCCTCCTCATCGTCAGCCAGGATGGAGATAACATCCCTGACTGCCTTTCTGATCGTCTGGGGAGTAATCCCATGATCCTGATTATACTTCATCTGGATATTGCGCCGCCGGTTTGTCTCTGAAATGGCTTTTTGCATGGACTCGGTTATCCTGTCCGCGTACATGATGACATGGCCATCCACATTCCGGGCAGCCCGGCCGCTGGTCTGGACCAGTGAAGTTTCCGATCGCAGAAAGCCCTCCTTATCCGCATCCAGGATGGCGATCAGGGTAACCTCGGGTATATCCAGTCCCTCTCTTAGAAGGTTGATTCCTACCAGAACATCAAAAACACCCATACGAAGATCCCGGACAATCTCGATTCGCTCCAGTGTGTCGATATCCGAATGAAGGTATTTTACCCGAATGCTCAGATCCTTCATGTAATCCGTCAGGTCTTCAGCCATCCTCTTGGTCAGGGTGGTCACCAGGATCTTGTGTCCATCTTCCACTTCCTTATTGATCTCAGTAATCAGGTCATCCACCTGTCCGGCAACCGGCCGGACTTCCACCGGCGGGTCCAGAAGGCCGGTGGGCCGAATGATCTGTTCTGTGCGGAGCAGTTCATGTTCGTCTTCATAAATATTGGGCGTTGCCGATACAAACATCATCTGATCGATTCTCTCTTCAAATTCATCGAAATTGAGAGGACGATTATCCAGAGCCGAAGGCAGGCGGAAGCCGTAATCGACCAGTGTCTGTTTTCTGGACCGGTCTCCCGCGTACATTCCCCGGACCTGGGGGACGGTGATATGGGACTCATCCACGATCATCAGAAAATCATCCCCGAAGAAATCAATCAGAGTGTAGGGAGCCTGGCCCGGGGCAAGGCCCGTCAGGTGACGGGAATAGTTCTCGATTCCGGAGCAGAATCCTGTTTCCTTCAACATCTCTATATCAAAATTCGTCCTCTCGGAAATCCTCTGGGCCTCCAGGAGCTGGTCGTGGGCTTTAAACCAGGAAACCCGGTCAGCCAGTTCCTCACGAATGGTCCCGACAGCCCTCTCAATCTGTTCTTCCGGGACCACATAATGAGAAGCCGGGAAAATAGCTGTAAAATTCAGATTGGCCTTGATCTCTCCGGTAAGGACATCCACCTGAAGGATCCGGTCAATCTCATCGCCAAAGAACTCAATCCTCACCGCATCCTCGAAGGTGGAGGCCGGCAGGATCTCGAGCACATCTCCCCGTACCCGGAAAGTGCCCCTGTGAAAGTCCAGTTCATTTCGTGTATACTGGATATCGATCAGCTTGCGGACCAGTTCATCCCGGTCAATCTCCATACCGGGCCGCAGGGAAATCATCATCTGCTCATAATCCTTCCGGCTTCCTATTCCATAGATACAGGAAACCGAGGAAACCACGATCACATCCCTCCGCTCAATCAGGGCTGCTGTGGCACTGTGGCGAAGTTTATCGATCTCATCGTTAATTGATGAATCCTTTTCTATATAGGTATCCGTCGAAGGAACGTAAGCCTCCGGCTGATAATAATCATAATAAGAAACGAAATACTCCACGGCATTGTGGGGAAAAAAGGCCTTGAACTCACTGTAAAGCTGGGCCGCCAGGGTCTTGTTGTGGGCCAGAATCAGAGTCGGCTTATTCAAAGCCTGAATCACGTTTGCCATAGTAAAAGTTTTTCCGGACCCGGTCACACCAAGCAGGGTCTGAAACTGATTGCCTTCCCGGAATCCGTTCACAAGATCTCTGATCGCCTGAGGCTGATCCCCCGTCGGCTCAAATTCCGAAACCAATTCAAAATGATCCATTCACGTTTCCTCCAACAATAAGATTGTGACAGTCAGATCCCTGACAGCCGGTCAGGACTAACTTATTTCATCGTTCAAAACATTTATACTCCCGCGGTCCGATAATTCTCAGCAAGCGGATAGCACTCTTTTAGCCTGTAAGGAATTCATTATAACAGAGGAAACTCAAAATGTACAGAAGAAAAATCAAACAAATGTTCTGCTCTTTTCTTTCCTCTTGTTAGCACTCTTTTTGTCTGAGTGCTAAATTTCCCTTGACATTCAAATTATCAGGTATTAGTATAGGAAATGATATTTTTAAAAAGATTATTTATTTTATATATCTAAAGGAGATGAAACACCATGGCAAAACAAGGAAGTTTATCCATTAACAGCGAAAACATTTTCCCGATTATCAAGAAATGGCTCTATTCAGATCATGATATTTTTATCCGCGAACTGGTAAGCAACGGCTGCGATGCCATCACCAAGCTGAAAAAGCTTTCTGTTATGGGCGAATTCAATGAGCCTGAAGGAAGCCGCTACAAAGTAGATGTCATAGTCAATCCGGAAGAAAAAACTATTCGATTTATCGATAATGGTATCGGAATGACAGAAGAAGAAGTCGATGAATACATCAACCAGATTGCTTTTTCCGGTGCTGAGGCTTTCCTGGCTCAGTATAAAGACAAGGCCAGTGACGAGCAGATCATAGGCCATTTCGGTCTCGGTTTCTACTCAGCTTTCATGGTAGCAGACCGGGTTACCATCGACAGCCTCTCTTTCAAAGAAAATGCCGTCCCTGTTCATTGGGAATGTGACGGGGGTACAGAATTTACCATGGAAGACGGAGATCTCGAAGAGAGAGGAACTGTCGTCACCCTCTATCTTAATGAAGACAGTTATGAGTTCTGCAACGAATACCGGGCAAGGGAAGTCCTGGAAAAATACTGTTCTTTCATGCCGGTAGAGATTTATTTCTCTGATGAGACCAGGGAAGAAGAGGAGGCCAAAGAGGATATCCCGGACGTCGTAGACTCCAGCCTGGCCGATGACAAGGAAGATGACCTGGATTTCGAGGGAGAAGAAGGGGAAGCAGATGACAAAGATGCCGGTGAGGAAGACTCTGATGAGGAGGATGAGGAAGAAAAGGGACCCAAACCCATCAATGAGATCCATCCTCTGTGGACCAAGCATCCCAACGACTGCAGCGAGGAAGAATACAAAGAATTCTACAGAAATATTTTCCACGATTACAGGGAGCCCCTTTTCTGGATCCATCTGAACATGGACTATCCCTTCAATCTGAAAGGTATTCTCTATTTCCCCAAGATCAATACCAAGTACGATACGATCGAAGGGACGATCAAGTTATACAATAACCAGGTATTCATCGCGGATAACATCAAGGAAGTCATCCCGGAATATCTCCTGCTTCTCAAGGGCTGTATCGATTGTCCCGACCTGCCCCTGAACGTCTCCAGAAGTGCCCTGCAAAATGACGGATTTGTCAAGAAAATCTCTAATTACATTACCAAAAAAGTAGCGGAAAAACTGTCCGGCATGTGCAAGACCGACCGTGAAAACTATGAAAAATACTGGGACGACATCTGTCCCTTCATCAAGTTTGGCTGCATCCGGGATGAGAAGTTCAACGACAGGATGAAAGACTACATCATATTCAAGAATATGGATGACAAGTACATCACTCTGCCGGATTATCTGGAAGCCGGCAAGGAAAAATATGAAAATCAGGTCTTTTACATCACGGATGAGATCGCCCAGTCCCAGTACATGAACATGTTCCGCGAGCAGGAGATGGATGCCATCTACCTCACTGACCAGATTGACAGCACTTTCATCACCCATCTGGAACAGCGCAATCCGGAAGTCCGCTTCATGAGAATCGACTCCGACCTGACCGACAACTTTAAAGAAGAACTGGATGAAGAAGAAGAGAAAAAGCTGACAGAAAAGCTGGCTGAGATCTTTAAGAAAGCAACCGGACAAGAGCAGCTGATTCTTAAAGTGGAAAAACTGAAGAATGCCGATACTCCGGCTATGATCACGGTTCAGGAGCAGAGCCGCCGTATGGCTGAAATGATGGAAATGTACGGTATGGATTCCTCCCTTACGGGCATGGGAGCCCAGGGAGAGACTCTGGTTCTCAACCTCAACAATTCGCTGGTATCCTATGTCATGGACCATGAGGAAGGCGAAAACACCGAACTCATCTGCCAGCAGATCTATGATCTGGCCAGATTGGCCAACCATCCCCTGAAACCGGAGGAAATGACAGCCTTTGTCGCAAGAAGCAACCGGATTCTGGGAATTCTCGCAAAATAGGTATTCTGCAGGCTTAGAATGATTCCAGGAAAAATATGATTTTACATAATCAGCCCCCTGCATCACACCAGGATGCAGGGGGCTGTATTATTTAACTCATTTGTAAATCTGAATTTATATCAGATGGGAGATGACTCCCTCCTCTTAGGGGGGAGATAGTTAACTTCTATCAGTGGGAGTCCAATCTCCCATCTGATATAC
>CADBME010000195.1 GCA_902795715.1 uncultured Lachnospiraceae bacterium
CTGGCTGTAGGGGATATGGATTTTCAGAAAAAATGCCTGCAGAAAATGCGGGCATCTGCCCTTGTGGAAGGCCGTACCGTGTTATATGTCAGCCATAACATGAGCACAATACGGCAGTTATGTGATCGCTGTATTGTGTTGGATGAGGGAAAAATCGTTTTTGACGGTGACGTGGACAAAGCGGTTTCTCTCTATATGGGAACCGGGGAACAATTGAGAAAGGAATTCCGTTTTACGGAAAGAAATCGCCCCTCCGGGTATGTCGGCGACAAATTTATAATAGAGAGGCTTACGCTGGAAGAAGCAGAAATGCCGCGGTATGTTGAAAATAGCAAGGCGTGTTTTATTGTAGAGTGTAAGGCTTTGCAAAACATAAGAAATATGCGCATGCGGATGGAATGCTGGTATCAGGATGGTACAAAAATCGGTTCTATGTTGTCAAGCGCTGTGGATACGGTACGGGAAGGAACTTGCCGGTTCCGGCTGGAGATGGATTTAACAGGATTTACAGCCGGTCAGTACAGTGCCGATCTTGTAGCCTATACGGCTGATAAAAGCGGAATACAGGAAAAGCTGGACGGTGTTTACCCCGGAATCATTTTTGAAGTAGTTGCTTCTCCTGAAGCGGATCATCATGTTGTATGGAATCAGCAATACTGGGGCCATGTCCGGTTACGTGACATGGAACTTACATTAACTTAGGAAGCATAAAAAGAAAAGCAGCCTTTTCGCTGCTTTTTCATTTTTCGGTTCTTTATGCAGTAGCTCATTCCAAAGTTATTAAGATAAATTAAAAATTGTTCAGAATGACAGCCGGCGTTCCATTAACCTGTTAACTGAAGCATGCGCTTTTTAAACCAGTATCTGACTTTGTTATAATCTGCTGTAATACTATTGGACCGCAACCAACGATAATAATACAAAGTTTTATCCATATAATATATGTTTGTGGAATGATATTTTATGGGAGTAAAGGTAGAACGATGAACTCTACAGAAATAAACGCAGAAGTTTCATTTATGAAGATTGGAAATAAAGATTTGACGATAGAAGGGGTTTTATTTGTGCCAGGCATTCTTGAGTTTTCAAGAATGGAGGTTTGTTTTCGCGTTACTGAGGATCGTATGATTCCCTGTAAAACTTACAGAGTCCATTTACGGGATCAGATTGTTGAGGGTAAAGTAGTAACCAGCGCTATAGGTTTTGTTGGGAAAGTAGATTGTTATGTACAGCATTCTGCTTTGCAAATTAGCCTTTGCCTTTATTATCATGAAATAAAAGCAGAAAATATTCCTATCGTTACAGGCCGGTTCTTTCCTGTTACGTCAGATATTAACAAAGCCTACGCTTATAGAAACGGTTATGTTTTTTCTGTAACAGGTTATAGTATCTGCGCTTTGAAAGCAGGTTTTACCGAACATATTAAACGGGAGGCTTTGTTTTTAAAAGAGTTGCTGTGTATCAACAAAAAAAATAATGTAAAAGCATTTGCTGCCAGGTGTTTTTATCATGTGGCCAGGATTTTCAAGAAGAAAGAACTGTGGCTCATATCAGACCGCGTTAATAAAGCAGATGACAACGGAGAGGCATTTTTTAAGTATCTGAATGAAAAGAAGGCGACTGAAAACCTGTTTTTTATAATCAGGAAAGACAGCGCAGATTATGCGGATGTTAATAATTACGGAAAAGTAATTGAATATAATTCCAAAAAGCGTTTGCTGCTGCATCTGTTGGCTGACGCTGTTGTATCTTCGAACGGTGATAGTTATATTTATAATCCATTTGGGATATACAGGATGTACTTTGCAGATATATTATGTAAACAAAAACATGTTTTCCTGCAGCATGGGGTTGGCCAGAACAACATGAAACTGTGGCTAAATAAATACAACAAGAATTTTTCAATGATAGTTACAACGGCAGTTCCGGAATATAAGGCGTTTTTAACACAGGAGTATTATTATGATGAAAACATTATTAAATTAACCGGTCTGGCAAGGTACGACCGGCTTTTTGACGACAGAAAGAAAATTATAACGATAATGCCTACCTGGAGAAGCTACCTTATTGACAGTTCTAAAGCAAACGCTTATGTGGTCGATGGAAAACACCGTTACGACCCGGTTAATTTTATGAACACGGATTATTTCCGCTTCTATAATTCCCTGGTTAACGATGAGCGACTTTTGGAAAAAGCAAATGAATTAGGTTACGTGATACAGTTTATGCCGCATCCCAATATAATTCCCTATATTGACTGGTTCCAAAAGAATGAAAGAGTTCAATTCTGCTCGGTTGCGACCAAATACAGGCAGGTTTTGGCCGAAAGTGCGTTGATTGTAACAGATTATTCTTCTGTAGCTTTTGATTTTGCATATTTAAGGAAACCAGTAATGTATTGCCAGTTTGATAAAGAGGAATTCTTTTCTAA
>CADBME010000196.1 GCA_902795715.1 uncultured Lachnospiraceae bacterium
CCGGGGATATGACCGTTTCAACCATAATCGGCAGAATAAATGTGAGCTGCTCCACGACTTTCTCCTGATTCACAAAGAGATCGCGGAAGATCGATATGTATTGGAAGATATCATGATGTATGACTGGTACCGGAAAGAAAAGAGTAAGACCAGGCCGGCTTTTGCCCGGGATCCCCGTCCTTATAAAGAGACTTGTAAAAAATGGTATCGTTTGGAAGGGGAGAAAGCCTTTCCCGGACCATATGATTCCAAAAAAGCAGCGGCTCGGAGCCATATTGAACATTTTGAAATCGATATGGAAGCCTTCCTTCAATATGGGGAGATCAGGCCCTGGTCCTGTTTTATGCTATTTGATTATGAAAGGGCCCATCCCCTTACCCATGCGGCCCGTAATCTCCAGTGGCAAGACTTGATGGATTCTTGATTAAAATGCTTGATTGATGAATGAAAATGAATTAAAATATTCAGAGCATTTTTATTTTTCTATTGAAAATAATAGATATAATGTGATTTGTGCCATGATTAAACGGCTAACAATCTCATTGTGTTTTTTGACATTGTGATACTATCATTTACAGGAACATTTACAGAAAAGAGGATAATTATGAGATCAAAAAAAAGTCAGAGAATTGCAGCAATTATTATTGTAATCGTTATTGCAGCCATGGTGGTTACTGCAGTAATACCGCCTATGATGATGTAAGCAGTCAGACATGTGAGGATTGGGATGCGGTCAGGTATGGTGAAAGCGAGCGTCATGGATCGCTCGGTCAGGCGACAATTACATAGTGTGATGGCTGAGGAGGCTTGGCATGATGGAAGCCGGGCCTTTGTTCAGAGTATTCATACGGTGGAAGGACAGCTTTTTGCCGCCAGACGCGCCATCTGGGGGGCTGCTGGCAAAATGATTGCTTCCGGGGGGATTCCGGAGAGTTTGTCATTTTCTATCCTTCTTCCGGAGGAAGCCGAAGAGAAAGACCTGAAGAGACTGACCAAAGATATTCAGGAAGAGTGTTCCCTGTGGAATCTTAGCGTGGACACTTGTCAGGCTTCCGTGTCCGCTCATATTGGTGATATGCTGGTGACAGCTTCCTGTCTGGGAGAAAAAACCCCGGGTCTGGGAGAAAAAATCAGCGGTATGACCTTGGATCTTCTTGTAGTCGGTCCGGTTGCTTTGGAAGGGACAGCCCTGATAGCCTGCAGGGAAAGAGAACGCCTTCTCACCCGCTACCCTGCCTTTTTTATTGATGAAGCAGTCCGGTTTTATAATCCGGAAGTCTACAAAGTGGTAGAGGAGCTCATGACAGGAAATGAGAATTCTGCATTTTCAGATTCGGATTCTTACCGGGACTCAGCTGCTGATTTGCAATGTCGCCTCTTCCAATGTCATTACCTTGGCGAGGGGGGGATATTTGCAGGACTCTGGGAATATGCTGCCGCGGCAGGGGTGGGACTGGAGATTGAATTATCCAGGATTCCAATCCGCCAGCACACCATCGAAGTGTGCGAATTCTTTGACAGGAATCCATATCAGTTATTTTCAGGAGGAAGCATGCTGATCGCCTGTCCAAACGGGGGCAGACTGGCAGAGATCTTCCGGAAGAGAGGACTGGATGCCAGGGTGATCGGACATACAACAGATGGAAATGATCGAATCATCCGCTATGATGAAGAAATTCGATATCTGGAACCGCCCAAAATAGATGAATATTATAAGATCTTTACTTCTTGATATATATTTTTTTATAGGAGATGAAACCACTATGCAAACAGAGATTTTAAATATGCTTGAAAAAAACAGTAAGATTGACCTTCGGGACCTGGCTATTCTTCTGGGGACGGATGAGACCCTCATTCTTGAGGAAATCGAGAAAATGGAGCAGGCTGGTGTCATTTGCGGTTATCCAACTCTGATCAATTGGGATAAGACCGATACGGAGAAAGTATCAGCACTCATCGAAGTACGTGTTGTTCCGAAAAGAGGTATGGGATTTGACAAGCTTGCAGAGAGGATCGCCAATTTTCCCGAGGTAAAATCCCTCTACCTCATGTCCGGAGCCTATGACTTTACCGTCATGCTGGAAGGGAAAACACTTAAGGAAGTAGCTATGTTTGTTTCAAGCAAGCTTTCCACACTGGAAGACGTATCCGGAACAGCCACCCATTTTGTTTTGAAAAAGTATAAAGATCATGGAATGATCTTTATGGATCGTCCGGCCAGCAACAGAATGAAGGTGACATTATGAGAAACCCTTTATCCAAAAAGGTGATTGATATCAAGCCGTCGGGGATCCGCAAGTTCTTTGACGTTGTCCAGGAGATGCCGGATGCCATATCACTAGGTGTGGGTGAACCGGATTTTGACACACCCTGGCATGTCAGGGAAGAAGGTATCTACTCCCTTGAGAGAGGCCGGACCTTTTACACATCGAACTCCGGACTGCTGGAACTGCGGGAAGCCATCGGACGCTACATCTATCGGAAATACGATTTAAATTATAATCCCAAGTCGGAGATGCTGATCACTGTCGGCGGCAGCGAAGGAATCGACCTTGCACTTCGTGCCATGATTGATTCAGGGGATGAAGTAATCCTTCCCCTGCCGGCCTATGTCTCCTACCTGCCATGTATCGAACTGGCAGACGGCATCCCGGTCACCATCGACCTTAAAGATGAAAACAAATTCAAGCTAACGGAAGAAGAACTTCTTTCTGCCATCACGGACAAGACCAAGATTCTGATCCTGTCTTTTCCCAACAATCCGACCGGAGCCATCATGACCCGGGAGGACCTGGAACCTATCGCAAAAATCTGCGTGGAGAAAGACATTTTTGTAATATCCGATGAGATTTACTCAGAATTAACCTACGGGCTAAACCACACATCCATAGCATCCCTGCCCGGGATGAGGGAGAGAACCGTCGTCATAAACGGCTTCAGCAAAGCATTTGCCATGACAGGTTGGAGACTTGGCTACGCCTTTGGGCCGGAAATCATTTTGGAACAGATGGTCAAGATCCATCAGTTCGCCATCATGTGCGCACCAACAAACAGCCAGTATGCGGCAGTAGAAGCCATGAACAACGGCGAAGAAGACGTCCAGATGATGCGGAATTCCTACAATCAGAGACGGCGCTTTGTCATGGAGAAATTCAAAGAGATGAACCTGCCATGTTTTGAACCGGAAGGAGCCTTTTACCTCTTTCCCTGCATCAAAGAATTCGGCATGACTTCAGATGAATTCGCAACACGCTTTCTTCAGGAAGAAAAAGTCGCAGTCGTACCCGGAACCGCTTTCGGTGACTGCGGAGAAGGATTCCTCCGAATCTCTTACGCCTACTCCATCGAAGAGCTTAAAACAGCACTTGGCAGACTGGCGAACTTTATTGGTAAATTGAGATAGAGTGGGACAGTGGGGACGTTTCATATTGTCCCACTTTGTAGTAGCTTTAACAAAGTGGGACAATATGAAACGGCCCCACTGTCCCACTCATAAAGGATAGCTGAAAACTATGATAAATATTGTACTTCATGAGCCGGAGATTCCGGCTAATACAGGAAATATCGGAAGGAGCTGTGTGGCTACGGGATCGGTTCTGCACCTGATCAGGCCCCTGGGTTTCTCTATAAGTGATAAGATGCTCAAAAGAGCAGGGCTGGATTACTGGGATAAGCTGGATGTTCGCCTTTATGAGGATTTTTCCGATTTTCTTGAGAAGAATCCCGGAGCCAGGATTTATATGGCGACGACTAAGGCAAAACATACCTATGCGGATGTGCATTATGAGGATGGGGATTATATTATGTTCGGTAAGGAGACAGCCGGGATACCGGAGGAGATTCTGCTGGACTATCCGGAAAGCTCGGTTCGAATTCCCATGGTGCCGGAGAACCGATCCCTGAATCTGAGTAATGCCGTATCTATTATTCTTTATGAGGCTCTTCGACAGCAGGAATTCGCCGGATTGGAGAGGGAAGGCCAGCTTCACCGACATAAATGGTAGTGGGACAATGGGGACGTTTCATTCTGTCCCACTTTGTTAAAG
>CADBME010000197.1 GCA_902795715.1 uncultured Lachnospiraceae bacterium
CAATTGTAGATAAAGGTAGCCATGATGACCGGAGTGACCATAAAAAATATGATCCGGAATATCTGACCGTAGCTGTCGTCCAGGTGATGTTTGTCCCGTTCTATCCTCTTTCTGAAATATTTGCGGTTGATGCCGTAGATCAGCAGCATGAAAAGCAAACCGATGACGACACCCGCCCCGATTCCGGCTGCCGACCCCATAGCCCCGAAGACCGGCCTTTTATTCTGGTCATTGCCGGCAAAAAGCCGGATAAACAGAATAGCCGCCCCTACGCTTACTATGGCATTGGCCACCTGTTCCACAATCTGGGACAGGGATGTAGGAAGCATGGTTCCGTGGGCCTGAAAATAGCCCCTGAAAACGCCAAGAAATCCGGAGAAAAAAATGGTAGGAGCCAGTACTCTCAGAACCGGCGCCGCCTGAATCTGGCTGCTGCCCACCAGAAGTTCCGCTCCGAAAAAGGTAAGAAGACTGGCGATACCCCCCACGATCAGAACGTAAAAAAGGGCACAGGAAAAAACCCTGTGGGCATTTCTGTATTGTTTCAGGGCCAATCGGCCGGAAACCACCTTGGAAACAGCCAGAGGGATACTGTAGGACGAAATCAGCAGTACCATGGTGTAAATATTAACCGCAATGGAGTAATATCCGTTTCCCAGATCTCCGATTATGGCTGTCACCGGGCTCCGGTAAAGAAGCCCGATGATTCTTGTGATAATCCCGGCGACCATGAGGATGGTCGCCTGGGTCAGGACATTTTCCTGTTTGATATCCGTTTCCTTCAAAGAAAAGACCCGCCTTTCTTTTGCTTATTTTTTGATTATTGATTTGCAATGCTCCAGATATTCAATCCTAATCGCCTTGGCGATTGCCTGCAAGTTATACGTTGATCTCAGCCTGCATGCCCAGGATATCCCTGTGGGCTTCCAGGACCGGCCGGACATAATCGCGTATATACTCCTGGGTCTGTTCAGGAGCCCGGCCTACAAAGTTCTCGGGTTTCATGATCTTTAAGAGCTGGTCCATGGTCATGCCGAAGGCCGGATCGGCAGCAATCCGCTCCAGCAGGTCATTGGCTTTTCCTTCTTCCTTTACCACCCGGCCGGCAGCCATGGAATGCCGGCGGATCCTCTCATGGAGTTCCTGACGGTCTCCTCCTGCCTTTACGGCATCCATCATGATGTTTTCCGTAGCCATAAAAGGAAGCTCGGAGAGGAGGCGGCTTTCGATGACCTTGGGATAGACCACCAGACCATCCACCACATTAAGGTAGAGGTCCAGGATCCCGTCGATAGCCAGGAAGCCTTCGGGGACAGACAGTCTTTTATTTGCGGAGTCGTCCAGGGTCCGCTCGAACCACTGGGTGGAGGCAACGATAGCCGGATTCATGGCATTGCTTATGACATAATCGGCCAGGGAAGCGATCCTTTCACTCCGCATGGGATTGCGTTTATAAGCCATGGCGGAGGACCCGATCTGGTTCTTTTCAAAGGGCTCCTCGATCTCCTTAAGGTGCTGTAAAAGACGGATATCATTGGAAAACTTGTGGGCAGACTGGGCGATTCCGGACAGGACATTGAGAACCCTGCTGTCTACCTTTCTGGAGTAGGTCTGGCCGGAAACCGGATAGCAGGATGAAAATCCCATCTTTTCTGCAATCTTCCGGTCCACCTTGCGGATGGTCTCATGATCTCCGTTGAATAATTCCAGGAAGCTGGCCTGGGTGCCGGTGGTTCCCTTGGAGCCAAGCAGCTTCAGTGTGGAGCGCACATACTCAAGGTCTTCCAGATCCAGCATAAGCTCATTGATCCAGAGGGTCGCTCTTTTACCCACGGTCGTGGGCTGAGCCGGCTGGAAATGGGTAAAGGCCAGTGTGGGCAGATCTTTATAGCGCATGGCAAAATCCGCCAGTTTTCCGATCACATTGACCAGTTTGGTCTTAACCAGCTTGAGGGCTTCGGTCATGAGAATGATGTCGGTGTTGTCTCCCACATAACAGGAGGTTGCTCCCAGATGGATAATCCCTTTGGCCCCGGGGCACTGGACGCCATAGGCATAGACATGGGACATGACGTCATGACGGACTTCTTTTTCTCTCTCCCTGGCCACCTCAAAATTGATATCCTCGGCATGAGCTTTGAGTTCTTCGATCTGGTCTCTGGTCACGCTGGAAAGACCCAGTTCGTACTCAGTTTCTGCCAGAGCGATCCACAGCCGTCTCCAGGTCTTGAATTTCTTATCCGGAGAGAAAATATACTGCATTTCCTTGCTGGCATATCTCTCGGAAAGGGGACTTACATATCTGTCGTACATGGGAAACCTCCTTTTTGATTTTCCTCTTATCTGTTTCCTGCTTTCACTTCTTCTGTTTCCGGACCTTGTTTTTTCCGACTCCTATTCCTCCGTCCTGATCATGTCCGAAGTCAGAGGATAGGTGCCTCTGCGTATTTTAATAGTAAGGATTCTGGCAAGAGCCTGATCGATGGTCGTCTGGTCAAGGCTGCCTTCCTTTACTGCTTCCAGGACGCCCTCGTAAGCCGTGATAAAATCATCCGGCATAAGCACGATATCGCATCCGGCCTGCAGGGCCATCAAAGCTGCCGTATCCGGATCGTAAAACTTGGTGATGCTCTTCATATTCATGGCATCGGTAATCACAATCCCGTTAAATCCCAGTTCATCTCTTAAAATATCGGAAATCATCAATTCGGACAGTGACGCCGGTGTTTCCTGACCGGTCACCGATTTGACGGA